>JAFLRW010000036.1 GCA_022511285.1 Duncaniella sp. | reverse complement strand
TCAAAGTCGGTCAAACCAAAATCGAACTCCTTGAAGGCACCGCTCCCGAAAGCGCCATCAGCAAATTTATTGAAAAAAATGGCGGTCGCGGCGGTATCCAGCATATCGCTCTCGCCATTGAGGACGGTGTGGCCAACGCTCTTGCTGAAGTCTCTGACAAGGGGTGTGCCCTCATCGACAAGACCCCCCGCAAGGGTGCCGAAGGGCTCAACATCGCCTTCCTCCATCCCAAATCGTCTTGCGGCACTCTCATTGAACTCTGCGAGGACCCCAACAAGTAATTCCAAAAACCCACCACCCTTTTATTACAACTCACTCACACCTTATAAATGAGTACCCAGCTTGAAAAAGTAAAAGAGCTCATCGCCCTGCGCGAAGAGGCTCGTCTGGGCGGCGGCGAGAAGGCCATCCAGAAACAGCACGAGCGCGGCAAATACACTGCCCGCGAGCGTATTGCCCAGCTCCTCGACGAGGGGTCGTTTGAAGAAATTGATATGTTCGTGCGCCATCGCTGCTATAATTTCGGACAAGAAAAGAAAAGCTATCTTGGCGACGGTGTGGTGACCGGCTACGGAACCATCGAAGGTCGCCTCGTCTATGTGTTTGCCCAGGACTTCACCGTCTTCGGCGGCTCGCTATCAGAGACAATGGCCCTCAAGATTTGCAAGATAATGGATATGGCAATGAAGATGGGCGCACCCGTCATAGGCCTCAACGACTCCGGCGGTGCCCGCATCCAGGAGGGTATCAACGCCCTCGCAGGCTATGCCGAGATTTTCCAGCGCAATATCCTTGCCTCCGGTGTGATTCCTCAAATTTCAGCCATCCTTGGGCCCTGCGCAGGAGGCGCTGTCTACTCGCCCGCTCTGACCGACTTCACCATTATGACCAAGGGAATTTCATATATGTTCCTGACCGGACCCAAGGTGGTGAAGACCGTGACCGGCGAGGATGTGACACAGGAAGCTCTCGGTGGCGCTGCTGTCCACTCGCAGAAGAGCGGTGTGGCCCACTTTGCCGCTGAAGACGGTGAAGAAACTCTTGCCATCATCCGCAAGCTGTTCAGCTACATTCCTCAGAACAATCTTGAAGAGCCCCCGTTGATGGAGTGTAACGACCCCATAGATCGCCTCGAGGACTCTCTCAATGAGATTATCCCCGATTCTGCCAACCGCCCCTACGACATGTATGAAGTGATTGGTGCAATCATCGACAACGGCGAATTCCTTGAAATTCAGCGCGACTACGCCAAAAACATCATCATCGGCTTTGCCCGATTCAATGGCCAGGCCGTGGGAATCGTGGCCAACCAGCCCAAATACCTTGCCGGCGTGCTCGACAGCAACGCATCGCGCAAGGCAGCCCGCTTCGTGCGCTTCTGCGACGCCTTCAACATCCCCCTCGTCACCCTCGTCGACGTACCCGGATTCCTTCCGGGCACAGGCCAGGAATATAACGGTGTGATTCTGCACGGCGCCAAGCTGCTTTATGCCTACGGTGAGGCCACAGTGCCCAAGGTCACCGTCACCCTGCGCAAGAGCTATGGCGGCTCGCACATTGTGATGTCCTGCAAGCAGCTTCGCGGCGATATGAACTACGCTTGGCCTACCGCCGAAATCGCCGTAATGGGCGGCGCCGGTGCCGTCGAGGTGCTCTATGCCAAAGAAGCTAAAGCAGCCGAAGACCCCGCCAAGGTGCTGGCCGAGAAGGAGGAAGAATACAACAAACTCTTCTGCAACCCCTACAACGCCGCGCGCTACGGGTATATCGACGACGTTATCGAGCCGCGCAACACCCGTTTCCGTGTAATCCGCGCCCTCCAGCAGCTCGCCACAAAGAAGGTGCTGAACCCCGCAAAAAAACACGGCAACATTCCTCTCTGATGAACTTTACATTGTTTCTCACACAGAATATGCAACTGAAACATCACCGCATCATAGTCCTCTTCATAGCTCTCGCCGCAGGCTTCGGATTGCTTTCGGCTCAAGGCCGTAGAGGGCTGAGAATCAACGAGGTGATGATAGCCAACGACTCGACAAGTGTTGTCGACGATTTCGGCCGCTATCAGGCTTGGGTGGAGCTATTCAACTCCACTTTCGGTCCGCTTGAAATTTCGAGTGTCTACCTCACAAACGATTCTACAAACCCCACGATGTATCCCGTGCCCCTTGGCGACGTGAACACCGAAATTCCCACTCGCCAGCACGTGCTCTTCTGGGCTGATGGCGAGCCCAACAAGGGGACTTTCCACACCAACTTCACCTTCACGCCGGGCCGCGACAACTACATTGCCATTTTCGATGCCGACGGCAAGACTCTAATCGACGAGATTGTAGTCCCCGCCGAGCTTCTCCCCGGACAGTCGTATGCCCGCAAGCAGGACGGTCTCGGAGGCACCGGCAATGCTGAAGCCTGGGAGATACGCGACGGTTCCGACCAAAAATACATCACTCCCTCGAGCAACAACGTAATCCGCAGCACCAATTCCAAAGTGGATATGTTTGCCGAGCAGGATAAGAATGGTGTAGGTATGGCCATTATGGCAATGTGCATTGTATTTGCGGCATTGCTCGTGCTCGCCGTCTGCTTCCTGATTCTCAACAAGATAGGCGAGAGTGTCTCACGCCGCCGCAAGATGAAGGCTATTGCCGACACTGACCACGCCGACACCGACCACGCCCGCGAACAAGACTCAGGCGAGGTGATTGCCGCCATTGCTATGGCCCTGCGTGACCATCTCGAAGCCCATGACCGCGAGACCACTGTGCTCACCATCAACAAGGTGCGCCGAGCATACTCGCCCTGGAGCTCGAAAATCTACTCTATGCGCGAACTCCCTAAACTTTGAGTAAGCTCCCACTATCCATTTCATCATCATCACACTCACTCTTAGATTTCAATCAAAAGATGAAAGAATATAAATATCGCATTAACGGCAACCTCTACACGGTGAAGGTGGGCGACATTGAAAGCAACATCGCCAAGGTCGAAGTTAACGGAATGCCCTACAAGGTTGAACTTGAAAAGGCTGAAAAACCGATCACCATTGTGCAGAAGCCACGTCCCTCGGCAGCCCCTCGCACCGACACCGGCGCAAAAGTTATTGCCAAGCCTCAGGTGGCTACAGCCGGCTATCAGGTTAAGGCTCCGCTCCCCGGCGTTGTAGTTGGCATTCCTGTCAAGGTGGGCGACTCCGTCAAAGCATCTGACACTGTGCTCGTGCTCGAAGCCATGAAGATGGAAAATGCCATCCACGCCGGACAGGATGGAAAAGTAACCTCTATCTCTGTCTCTGTGGGCGACTCCGTGCTCGACGGCGCCGTGCTCATCACTCTCGAATAATCAACCGTCAATAGCACTCTCTACGCAATGACTTTCAGCGACTTCATATTTAAGAACCTTCAGGAGTTCTGGCACCTCACCGGCTTCTACAACGCCACCTGGGAGCATCTCGTTATGCTCGTCGTGGGACTCTTCTTCATTTGGCTTGCCATTAAGAAGAATTTTGAGCCGATGCTCCTCGTCCCCATCGGTTTTGGCATCCTTATTGGCAACATCCCGTTCAACACCACTGCCGGACTGGAAATTGGCATCTACGAGGAGGGCTCCGTACTTAACATCCTCTATAACGGTGTGAGCGCCGGATGGTATCCCCCGCTTATCTTCCTCGGCATCGGTGCGATGACCGACTTTTCAGCCCTCATCGCCAATCCCAAATTGATGCTCATCGGTGCGGCTGCCCAGTTTGGCATCTTCGGTGCTTATATGGTAGCCCTATTGCTTGGCTTTGCCCCCGACCAGGCCGGTGCCATCGCCATCATCGGCGGTGCCGACGGTCCCACGGCAATCTTCCTCTCCTCCAAACTTGCCCCCAATCTTATGGGTGCCATTGCCGTGTCAGCCTACTCTTATATGGCCCTCGTCCCGGTGATTCAGCCACCGCTGATGCGACTTTTCACCACTAAAAACGAGCGCCTCATAAAGATGAAACCGGCTCGTGCCGTGTCCCAAGACGAGAAGATTATCTTCCCAATCGTCGGTATGATTCTCACCTGCTTCGTGGTTCCCTCGGGCATACCCCTCCTCGGAATGCTCTTCTTCGGCAACCTTCTGCGCGAGTGCGGTGTCACAAACCGTCTTGCCAAAACCGCAAGCAATGCCCTCACTGACATCGTCACCATTCTGCTTGGCATGACCGTGGGTGCTTCAACTCAGGCATCGGAGTTCCTCACCTCTGAGACAATCCGCATCTTCCTGCTCGGCTTCATGGCTTTTGTCATAGCCTCATCAAGCGGTGTGCTCTTTGTCAAGGTGTTTAATCTCTTCCTGCCTAAATCGAAGAAAATCAATCCCCTCATCGGCAACGCCGGCGTTTCGGCTGTGCCTATGTCAGCGCGTATCTCCAACAATCTCGGTCTGGAATACGATCCATCCAACTATCTGCTTATGCACGCAATGGGTCCCAACGTGGCCGGTGTCATCGGCTCGGCTGTAGCCGCCGGTGTCCTCCTTGGATTCCTTGCTTAACCTAAGCATATTAGACCGTTATTCGCAGCGGGTGCCCTCCGTCAGGAAGGCACCCGCTGCCCACAAAAAAATCACGGCTCTCGTCCCTTCAACGGGAATGAGAGCCGCGTGTGTTTAAAAAGAGTTTTAAACGCCGCCTTGATTACGCGGGGTGGATTGACTCAGTGGGGCAAGTCTCAGCGCAAGCGCCGCAGTCAATACAAGTGTCAGCGTTGATCTCGTAGTGCGAAGCACCTTCAGAGATAGACTCGGTGGGGCAAACCTCAGCGCAAGCTCCGCAAGAGATGCAAGTGTCTTCAATAACGTATGCCATTGTTGAAAGAATTTTGAATAATTGTTTTGGAAAAAATGAGTTGTCTCTAATGTTTTTGCAAATTTAGTGTTTTTCCCCCTAAATCTCCAAATTTTAATAAAAGAAATGACTATCTTTGCAGAAAAGATAGCTATAATATTTCTATGCGATCAGACCAGGAACTTAACGGGGTGACACTATTAGGCAACACCGGTGTCAAATACCCCTCTCAATATGCGCCGGAGGTATTGGAAACATTTGTCAACAAACATCCTGAGCGCGAGTATCTTGTGACATTTCTTTGCCCCGAGTTCACATCGCTCTGTCCCAAGACGGGACAGCCTGATTTTGCGAAAATCATCATCTCCTATATCCCGCGTCTGAAGATGGTGGAGAGCAAGAGTCTGAAGTTATATCTCTTTTCGTTTCGGAATCATGGCGACTTCCACGAGGATTGTGTAAATATTATCCTCAACGACCTTGTGGCTCTAATGGACCCCAGATACATTGAAGTCAAAGGGATATTCACTCCGCGCGGCGGAATCGCCATCCACCCCTTTGCCTCTTATGCCGACGAACAGCACCGAGAGCTTGCCGCCCAACGAATGGCCGCCTCTTTTCCTTCCACATTTTAATATAGTTTGACTATGGCTAAGGATATGCTGCTTGTCCTTTCGGGAGGGATGGACTCCACTACGATGCTCTGGGAGTATCGTGACCGCATTGCTGCCGCCGTCACCTTCCAATATGGCTCCAATCACAACCGCCGTGAGGCTCTCTGCGCACGCCTCAACTGCGAGAAAGCCGGAGTAGAGTGGATTGAAATTGACCTTGCCTTTATGGGCCAATACTTCAAAAGCTCGCTTCTCGAGGGAGCCGACGCAATCCCAGAGGGGGGCTACGCCGATGATAATATGCGCTCTACCGTGGTGCCGTTCCGCAACGGCATTATGCTGGCTGTTGCTGCCGGACTGGCCGAGAGCCGCGGTCTGCGGGGGGTGATGCTGGCAAACCACTCCGGCGACCATACTATCTATCCTGACTGCCGTCCGGAGTTTGTCGACGCCATGGGTGCGGCCATCAAAACCGGCACCTTCGAGGGGCTTGAACTGTTGGCGCCTTACACTATGCTCACCAAAGGCGAGATAGCGGCCAGAGGTAAGAAAATCGGCGTTGACTACTCTCTGACCTACTCCTGCTACAAGGGTGGGCCCACTCACTGCGGAAAATGCGGCACCTGTGTGGAACGAGCCGAAGCGCTTGACTTCGCGGGGATTTCGCTTCCACCGGAAAGGGAGGGGCAATATGGCAAATAATCAACCATCCGGTCGTCGCCGTCGCCGCCGCAAGTTCAGTCCGCTCAAGGCTCTGAGGTTCTTCTCTCCCATAATTTTCTTCATTGTCCTTTGTGTGATTTTATGCACATCCCGATGCAGTTCAAAGCCTGACGCCGGCGCCCCCGCCCCAACCGAAAGTGCCGGGACCTCCTTAATGCAACTTTTCAGCTCCGCCTCTGTCTATGATCTTGAGGCCACTGACACCGTAAGCATCTACAAACAACATCTCGATCAAATGCCTGAACCCACCGAGCGCATCCACGTCAACTATTTCGGAGATATGCGCAAGGCGTTCAACGACTCCAACTATATCCATTGGGCCGAAGCCGAGACCTACGGTATTCAGCCGCTATCCGACACTCGCTCTCACTGGCAGCTCAGGCGCCCCATAGTAAAAGTGACATCCTGCGAGGATTTCTTTGTCGACACCCTAATATACTCGCGCCCCTACCTTGTGCCTGAAGCTGCCGGACGGCTCCACGAGATAGGGCGTCGATTTCGCGATTCGATTACTGCGCGCGGCGGAGGCGACTATCGCATCAAGGTGACAAGCCTGCTGCGCACTCCGCAGACAGTCAAGCGCCTGCGACGCCGCAACCGCAATGCCATTGACTCCTCTGTGCATCAGTTGGGCACCACTTTCGATATATCCTACGCTGCATTTGTAGCCGGCGCACCGAATCCGGCCAGGTCAACCGACGATTTGAAAGGAATCCTCGGTGAAGTGTTGCGGGCTATGCGCAACGAGGGTAAAATATGGGTAAAATATGAGCGCGGCCAACCCTGTTTCCACATCACAGCTCGCTCCTCCGAACAATAATACATCTCTCCCCCCTTTCTCTCACTCTTCTGCCCTATGGACCAAGAGACTAACGCTACTCGCCATCCCTTCCGCACTGCTCTCAAAGTAGTGGGGTGGACTCTCCTGTCACTCATTATAATCGTGGGTGTGGCAATCACCGTTGCCGTCAACTATCTCACGCCGGAACGCCTCACGCCGATAGTAGAACGCGAGGCCAACAATTTTCTGCGGGCTGAGGTCAACGTCAAGCGCGTGGAGATTAGTTTCTATTCTACCTTCCCGCGCTTCGTGCTCGACGTCGAGGGGCTGAAGGTGCGCTCTTGTGCCTTTGATTCACTCCCCCCCGACATCAAAGACAAGCTCCCCGCTTATGCCGACTCTCTGCTAAGCCTCGACCATCTTAATGCTGCGCTCAATATCCCTCGCCTGCTTGAGGGGACCATTGAGCTTTACGATATTACTCTCACCACGCCAAAAGTCAATCTTGTCTATGCCACTCCCGAAGTCAGCGGCCTTGACATTTTTCCCACATCCGACGAACCTGAATCTGACTCCTCAACGGGTCTGCCGAAGTTTAGTTTTGACCGTTTCCGCGTTGACAGCACCCTGTGTGTGCGCTACACATCGCTACCCGACAGCATAGACGCCACTGCAACCCTCAAGGTCCTCAAGGCCGACGGCCGCAACGCACCCCGCTACTCTTTGTCCGTCGATGGCGATGCAGCCGCATCGCTTTCAGAGCTCGCCATACCACTTACCGACATCGGAATCGACGCCGGCATCAACTGGAATCCCGATTCCCCCCTGGCAGTGAGCCTCTCAGATGTCAACCTTCGCATCGGGAACGTCGGCGTAGACTTCAGCACTGACCTGGACCTTGACTCCCTCACCGTGCGCACTCTTGATTTCTCTCTTCCATCCACTCCTGTGAGCGACATTCTCGACATCGTCCCACCGTCAATGCGAAGCGAGTTTTCCGGACTCGAAGCGAACTTTTCCATCGGTCTCAACGCCACCCTCACCCGCCCATATCGGCTCGAGAGCTCTGACTTGCCCTCAATGAAAGTAGAGTTGGAGATTCCCGAGGGGAGCGCGGCATACGACGGCATGACCCTCCACCGCTTGGCATTGAAGGCCTCAGCCGCCATTGATGGTCAGAAGCCCGACGCATCCACCCTCCGTGTGGAGCGGCTTTTTGCTATGGGCGAGGGTATGGGGTTTGAGTTGAAAGCCTCAATAGCCCGTCCCATCAGCAATCCGTCAGTAGACGGCACCTTCAAAGGCGGCCTCAGTTTTGTCAAGCTTCCGAAGGCGCTCCTTGCTCAGCTCCCCGGCAGCATCAAAGGAATCCTCAAGGCTGACTGCAGCTTTAGCCTCCGACGCTCGTGGCTCACCAAAGAGAATTTCCATTTCATCCGCCTTTGCGGCGAGGCTTCGCTCACTGACCTTGAGGTGGATATCCCTGATATGCCGCTCGAGGCCTATTCCCGAATGATGGAGCTGAAATTTGGCACATCACAATCCTTCACTCGCGGAACAGTGAGCGTCGACTCGCTCCTCACAGCCTCTCTGAGGGTCGACACCATTTCTCTCACCCTACCCGGAATGGAACTCCGCGGCGGTGATCTTGCTGCCGGCATCGGGTGTCGCAACACCGGTGAGAGCGCCGACACCACTCAGATAAATCCGATAGGCGGACGCATCACAGCCGGAAGACTCCTTTTCCACAGCGAGGCCGACTCCATCAGGATGGCGCTCCGCGGCGCAACACTGAGTGGCTCACTGTCACGATTTAAAGGCGATGCCCACCGCCCGCGCCTCACACTGACCATCGGCACCGAACGAGCATTTTACACCGACGGTCTCAACCGCGCTATGCTCTCAGAAGCTAAAGCGTTTGTCACCGCCCACCCCTCCACTTCTCCCTTTAACACTCGCCGCCAGGCGCGGATGGACTCCCTGCGACGCCTGTACCCCGACATCAGCCGCGACTCTCTGCAACAATTGGCCCGCCACCAAAACACGGCGGCCCGCCATCGCCGCAGCTCCTCCCGGGCTCAACATACAGCCGAGCCGGAGACTTCTGATAATCTTGACTTTGAGATTGACGGCTCTATACGCCGTCTGCTTCGCCAATGGGATGCTGGCGGAAGGCTCTCGGCCTCAAGAGTGACAGCCTTCACCCCTATGTTCCCGCTCCGCTCGCGCATCAGCGACCTTAATATGCGCTTCACCACTGACACCATTACGCTTTCCGACACACGTGTCCGCGTGGGCCACAGCAGTTTCCGAATTAACGGCACAATAAGCAACCTCCGCCGTGCCCTCACCTCACGCAACGGTTCACAATCGCTCTCTATGCGCTTTGACCTTGTGGCCGACACAATTAATGTCAACGAGATTGCCGAGGCCGTCTTTGCCGGCGCCGCCTTCAGCGAATCAGGGTCCGGTGGCAATATAGCTCTCAACACATCTATAGAAACAGCCGACGAGAACGACATCGGCCCTACAGGCACTGAGACTTCCGACTCGCTCTCTATCCTCATCATTCCCTCAAATTTAGATGCCCAACTCAGAGTGTCGGCGCGCAACATCATTTACTCCGACCTCTCTTTCCGCAATTTCAAGGGTATGCTCAATATCTTCGACGGGGCTCTTAACCTTTCGGAATTGGCAGCCTCAACCGATGTCGGGGCTCTGAGCCTGAACGCTCTCTATTCGGCCCAGTCACGCTCCGACGCCTCGTTTGCCTTCGGAATGAATATCCGCGACTTCCGCATAGCGCAGTTCCTCGACCTCATTCCGGCCATCGACTCTCTTATGCCTATGATGCAGGGCATTAGCGGCACTGTTAACGCTGATCTTGCCGCCACTACAGCCATTGACTCGGGAATGAACATCAATATCCCGTCGCTTAAGGCTGCTGTAAAAATATCCGGCGACTCTCTGGTGGTAATAGATGACGACACCTATCGCACCATAGGAAAATGGCTGATGTTCAAGGACAAGCAGCGCAATCTGATTGATTCAATGACCGTAGAGATGATTGTGGACAATTCCCAGCTCCGCATGTTCCCGTTTGTCTTCAACATGGATAGATATAAATTAGGTGTGATGGGGAGCAACGATCTGGCTATGAATTTCAACTACCACATCGCGGTGCTCAAGTCGCCCATTCCGTTCAAATTCGGCATCAATCTCTCGGGCAACATTGACGACTACAAAGTGAGAATTGGCAAGGCAAAGTTCTCCGAAAAGGATTTTGCATCCACCGTCAGCATAGCCGACACCACACGCATCAACCTGGTCAACGAGATTGGCAATGTGTTCCGTCGCGGTGTGCGCCGCGCACGCCTCAACAGGCTCGATTTTTCAGGAGTGCGGCATAATATGCTCCCCGACGCGGCAGATTCATCCGACACCATCTCCCACGCCGACTCACTCTACTTTATCCGTGAGGGAGTCATCCCACAGCCCCCCGCACCTCCTGCAGCTGACTCCATTCCCTCAAAACGCAAGAAATCACGCCGATGAACACCCCCTTACCCTACTCCGCCGAGATTCTCCGCTGGCTCCGTCGCAACGGCTACGACCACTGCTCGCCCCGCGCCGCCCTCATTGATATGGACGGCACTCTCTATGATTCGATGGTCAATCACACCGCCGCCTGGCATCGCCTCATCACCGAGACAGGAATCCATTGCACCCGCGAAGAATTCTATCTCTACGAAGGGCGCACAGGAGCCGACACTATCAATGAACTCTTCAAGCGCGGAAAAGGGCGCGAGGCCACAGAACAAGAGAAGCGCGACCTATATCAGCTTAAGACGGTCTATTTCCGCGAACTGCCTCCGGTGCACCCTATGCCCGGAGCCCTGGAAATGGTCACCACGCTTCAAGGCCTTGGGCTGAAACGAGTCATCGTCACGGGCTCCGGGCAGAGCAGCCTCATTGATCGCATTCCGGAGGACTTTCCCGGGCTTTTCTCCACCGACCTACGCATTACCTCACGCGACGTAGCCAACGGCAAACCGTCTCCCGAACCCTATCTCAAGGCGATGGAGATGGCCGGAGTGAAGCCGTGGCAGTCTATTGTGATAGAAAACGCGCCTTTGGGAGTTGAGGCCGGAGCCCGCTCGGGAGCCTTCACAATAGGAATCACCACAGGCCCCATCCCGGCCGAAGAGATGTGGAACGCAGGTGCCGACATAGTATTCCCATCGATGCCGGAGTTTGCCCGTTGCGCGGCACAGCTTATACTCTCGCTCACCAAAATAGCCATCAGCTGATGTCAAGGCTCATCTTCAGTGATTCTCCTCGAAGCGCCCTCCTGTATGCTGTAAGCGACTTGAATCCATCGAGCGTACACATTGTCACCGACACCACTGTGGCCAGAATAGTGCTCCCGCAGCTTGACCTACCGTGGTCGGCTATAACGGCAATTCCTGCCGGCGAAGAGTTTAAGGACCTTGCCTCTCTTCAGCAAGTATGGACAGCTCTGATTGAAGCCGGAGTCTCACGACGCTCGGTGATAATAAATATCGGAGGCGGCATGGTCACTGACTTGGGAGGCTTTGCAGCAGCCACATTCAAGCGCGGTGTGCGATTTATCAACTTTCCCACCACTCTCCTTTCGGCCGTAGATGCCGCCGTGGGTGGAAAGACCGGCATCAACTTCGGCGGACTCAAAAACGAGATTGGAGCTTTTGCTCCTGCCGAAGCTGTGGTTATCTCTGCTACACCCTTCGCCACACTCCCGGTAGAGCAACTCCTGTCAGGCTATGCAGAAATGATGAAACACGCTCTTCTCTCAGGCCCGACACAGATGGCTGAGCTGTTGCAGTTTGATCCTGTGACAGGCTCACGTGACACATTACTACAATTATTGGAGCGCAGCATCGCTGTCAAAGAGCGCATCGTGGCTGCCGACCCTACAGAGCAGGGGATGCGCAAATCGCTTAATCTTGGCCATACGGCAGGCCATGCCATCGAGGCTCTTGCCATCAATAGGGGCAATCCCCTTCCTCACGGCTATGCCGTGGCTGCCGGCTTGGGCATAGAGCTCGTGCTCTCACATCTGCTCAAAGGCTTTCCCTCCGAGTCACTCCGCCGGTATATCCAATGGCTCCGCACCGCGGGCTATCCTCGCACATCCTATACATGCCGAGACTACAAGCAACTCGTTTCTCTGATGCGCCACGACAAGAAAAACACCTGTTCGGCCGAAATAAACTTCACCCTCCTCTCATCACCCGGCACCATCTGTATTGACTGCACTGTCGGCGAAGAAGAGATCAATGCAGCGCTCGATATTTATCGCGATATGATGGAGTGAGTCCTCCTCAGGGCCGCAGACTCAGAAGGTCCACCCCAAGAGAGCCATAAGGTCGACATTACGGGCCGATGGATTGACGATACCCGTGTTGCGCGACACATCCTTAAGCCCCAAATGCGCACGTAGGCCCACTGTGATATGCCTTTTGAAGGTTAGCCCTGTGGCTATGTGAAGCCCTACATCGGCACGACGATAGGAGTTGACAAACGCATTGCCATCGTTGTAATATCCCGCTTCAAGTTCCGTGCGGGTGGTGAAGAGCTGCCCAAGATCGTTGATCTTAGCATCGTAGATGGTGTTTTTCTGCTTTCCCCCTGTGCCATAGCTGTAATAGATGCCGCCGTCGATATTCCAACGCACCTCGGAGGCTATCCGGGTGTGCCAGCGAGCATAGATCGGAACATCAATGACATAATAGCTATTGCGCTGAAACACATTCGACACACTTTTGGCCGAAAAACCGCTCACAGCCATATCCATACGGCGCGAAGTGTGGATAAAATTAATTGCAGTGCCGATTCCCCAGCGTCGCCCCAACATCATCACGCCGTCAACTCCCACGCCGAGACTCTGCCCCACGGATGAGTTGAGGTCGCTAATCTCGGGAAAACATTTCACATAATTATTTGTGGTGTTGGAGAGCCCGGCAATCAGATGCACATTGACATTAAGAATACGATCGGCACTTTCGGCTCCGCTCGCAACTGAAGAAGCTAACGCAGCCACAACGGCATATAAAATTATTAAGTATCTTTTCATAGTCAGCATAATTTCACATCAAAAATACACAGAAAAAAACGCCTGCACAATATCTGAGGTAGATTTTTGAAAAAAATGGACTAAAAATTTGCACAGTCGGAAAATTGTGCGTAACTTTGCATCGCAAAAGAGAAAAATATGGCTCATTAGCTCAACTGAATAGAGCATCTGACTACGGATCAGAAGGTTACAGGTTTGAATCCTGTATGAGTCACTCTTCAAGCGGTTTCGTTAAAAAACGAGACCGCTTTTTGTTTATCATCATCTCCGCAAGGGGCTGTTGACCGTATTGAACGACAAAGCAAGAGGCCTGCATCGCTGCAAGCCTCTCGCCAATAATTATTCTCAATTCACACAACCGCTCAAGCGGCTATGCTACAAGTATCTTGCCAATTGAATCACTTGATAATCACCTTGCTGACATTGTTGCCCTGCTTGCGGATATAGAGACCGGCAGCGGGATTGTCAACGCGCACAC
>JAFLRW010000035.1 GCA_022511285.1 Duncaniella sp. | reverse complement strand
ATTTGTGGGACAAGGACATTGCGCCGTCCACACAGCTACGCGAGTGGTTCCATGCCGATCCGGAGAACCGCTGGAGCGATTTTCAGAAAAAATATGCCGCCGAACTCGAAGCTATGCCGGCTTTCGCATCCTTGAAGAAATTGCTCTCCACCAAGAAAGTCGTAACGCTTCTATTCTCCTCGCGCGACCGCGAGCACAACAATGCCGTGGTTGTCCTCTCCGAACTCGAAAAAGGGAATTAAATCTTTCGTATAGGTTTGTAAGTTTAAAAAAAAATTGTAATTTTGCATCGAATTCGGGGCGTAGCGCAGTCCGGTAGCGCACCTGGTTTGGGACCAGGTGGTCGCAGGTTCGAATCCTGTCACCCCGACCATCTAAAACGCTGCAATTCACTGAACTGCAGCGTTTTTCTATTCCAAGCCGAACACTCTGCGGACAGCCGTGCGAATTGTAGAGGCTTCGGATGAGTCGCGATGCAGAGCATCAATAACGGCATTGATGTAGGCATCCTTAGTGTCGTGCCGCTGTCCGGTGAGGCGGCTCACGTGACTCTCCGAAATCATTGTTTTGCGATTGTAGACCCTCAGGATTGCATTATAATTTTCTGTGCGTACATAGCTGCGGAAATCTCTACACAGCTCTTCATATATTCCTCGGGGATTTATCTCTGATGGAAGCGAGGCGATGTGCGATTCCAGCTGAGTGATGTTGGCAAACCGGCCGTCAATACGATGTTCGAGCGTCTTCTTGACCCGATGGCGAGTGTGTTGGAGAGCCTGCTGATGGAGGTCTGACTCAAAAAGCCGGATGATGGTGCGCTTCACGCGTGAGGCCACATTGTCGGGGTCACGATGGCCCGTAATTGCCATTGCCCTGACCACATCCTCAAGCATAAATATGTTTTCTATCTCAGCCACCTCCGGCACAAACACCTGCTTGCGGCGCAGATATGCCACCTCCCCCTCATCGCGTCGGTCGCGATCCACAATGCCGAAAGCTTCAAGATTGTGAAATGTGCGCAGGGAATTGAACGTGCGAGTCGATTCTATCACCCTATCGCATCCGCCAAGGCTCTTCACAGTATAATCGTTGAATATCAATGGATAGAGGCGTGCGTCTATTGAATTAACGCCATCACCTTCAATGAACAACACAGGCTTGCGGGCACCCAGAATGGCCATCATAGCCTCGTCAGTGAGTCCGTCGGTCTCCGATAGGAAATCGTAGTTCCACTCCGTTGCCGCGGGGTCAAAATTTTTGACCCACACAGTCTTTCCGCCGCCGCGTGAAGCTGCAAACTGGAGATCGTGAGTCACATAAACAAACGTACAATCCTGACGCGACCGCTCCACGGCATCCCACACCGACCGAAGCGATGATGGGTGGAGAAATATCTCAGGAGTATCAACCATCACCACAGCGCCTTTGGGAGCAAACGTCACAGCACCGAGATAATACATCACGGTTTTCTCTCCGTCGGAGAGTTTTGCCGACGAATAAGCATCTGCCGTATCGTCGCGCATAAAAAGTATCCGCCCGCTTTCTATCAACACCTTGTTGTCAGGGAACACCTGTTCCCATCGGCGTATGACACGCTCCAGACGTGTGGATGGGAGACGCTCGGAGCGTCCGCGAAACTTATAGTCAATCAGCGTGAGCATCTCCTCGTTGAGCATAAGGCCCATCATACGGTCAAACTCGCCGCGAAGGTCAGAGCGCATTATCGAGGAGTCTTTAGAGACCTCGGCATACAGCGAGTCGATAGATCCCTCGGTGCGGTCCTCGCGGTCACGCCCGTAGAGGGCCTTGAGCGCTGATAAATGAAATGCCTTTTTGCCGAGGGAAGAAGCAAGGCTTGATGCAAATCTCGATTTGCCGGCACCATTGGCGCCGATAATGGTGAGATGGCGGGAGCGCTCGGTGTAGACCTCAAGACGCGGCCCATTCTGGCGGGGAGGGAGTGTGATAAGCATCTGATGTGTAGAGGATGGTTTATGTGATTACCTGTTGAGGGTCAGAATTCGTAACGAGAGGATATATTGAGTAGGAGCGCCGAGCTAATGCCGTGGACTGACGCACTGACCGGGATATCGTAAGCCTCCGATGGGCGCAGCGCAAACCGATAGCCGGCCAGTTCATAACCCAACGAGAATCTGGCGCTGAAGCGGTGAGTGAATCTAACCTTACACCCGGCTTCCACCTTGCCCACCACAGTGCCCGACCTGGAAGTGATGGCATCGCTGTCAGCGTTAATCGGAAGATTACGGCGGTATCCGCCCCCTATCTCGGCCGAGAGGCTTATGCGGTTGTTGAGCGCACTGGTGAAATAAGGTGATAGCACCACATCTATGGAGTTGAGATTCTTGACATATGTGCGGTCAAAATTATTCTTTACAAGAAGCGGCGTGGAGAGCACTCCGGCTTCAAGAGCCAAGCCCCAATGGTCATCAATGCCCCAGCCTCCACGCATAGAGGCGGTCAGCGCCGGAAGCCTCTCAAGCGTTATCCCGGCTGCGGCAATATGGCCGAGCGGAAGATTAAGGCCGGTGGACACCGAAAGAAACGGAAAATTGGCATTGGGCCTTAGGTCTCGTCCTGAGATATTCAGCTGACGATAACCAAATATGACGTCGCCTATCAAATATCCGAGTTCAGTGGAGAGGATTCCCACACCGGCTCCGGCCATAACATCGGCAGGATAATGATGACCGTCTATGACTCGTTCCACAGCTATAGCCGTAGCAAGCGTATAGGCCCCCAGAGGATACCAAGCCGACGTGTGTGCCAGTTCGTTGGCAGTAGCCGTGGCCCCCATAAAGGCTAAAGCCGAGTGGCCCGAAGGAAACGAATTCAGATCAGCACCATCAGGACGCATAGAGGAGACCCCGGCTTTCATCCCCTGAGTTGTACCCAGCATAATGGCGGCAGCGACTCCCTGCGACAATGCCATCCTCCCCCACCCGCTGCGAGTGGGCACTCCGGCCGCCTTCATCACCCACGGCAGTGCCATAGGTGCATATTGCAGAAATTGTGTACCGTGGTCGCTTTGTTGCTCGGTCTGAGGAATGGCAAACTGATGAGGAGCACCGTAATGCGCTCCGAGGCCGGAGACAAATGTAGCCGCTCCAATGGAGAGAGAGGGGATATAGGGATTTAACCTAATCTTATCGGCAGAACGCAAAGAGTCGATTGGTTCACTCGCACTGACTCGATGCGCAGATATCAACAAGCTTAGGATGCAGAGGACTATGCCGAGAGTATATCTCATAAGTCTTAAGTATGGTTATTCAATAGTAGTGTCACAACGTCAAGCTACAGAAAATAGTTCGCTAATCACGACCTCTGATATTCCGAGGGCGACATACCGGTGAGATGTTTGAAATACTTCCCAAACGATGATTGATTGGGGAAATTGAGTTCATAAGCCACCTGCTGGACATTCTTTCCGGAATAGCGCAACAGATTCTTGGCCTCAAGAATCACCAGATTGTCAATAATCTGAGCAGCAGAGCGGCCGGTGTGTTCCTTGATAATCAGAGACAGATACTTAGGGGATATGCAGAGTTTTTCAGCATAGAAAGCCACCGAGCGTTCCTGGCGGTGATGACGATGCACGAGACTCATAAAACTATGCACATAAGTCAGTCTGCGCGACGTGTGGACCGGTTCATTCTCGGCATCGCCTGAAATTCGCATCACCACCTCTATAATATTATACATCAGTGCTGCTATCAGACAGCGAGCTATCGGTTTGGTATAGGCCGGATTATGTCCCGGATTTGAATTAAGATGAAGCAGATCGAAATAACGGCGTATGTTGTCGAGCCCTTCGTGGTCAATGTGATGAATAGTCCCGGTGAGGCCATCGCGGTGCTGAATACGCGCCAAAACGTTGGGGTCAAAATTAATGTCGCGCATAAAGTCAGCGCTCACAAAGAGTGCATAGCAGTCCCACGCACCGGGAGCCACCTCGCGCGTGTCGATAATAGAGCCCGGAGGAATCACCGTAATACAGTCGGGAGTCAGCGTGCATGGAGTCATATTAATATCAAGCTCCATACGCCCCTCGAGACAGAGCAGCAGTGCCATCCCGTCAATGCGCAGAGGACCCGGCACCCTGCTGTGCCACGAGCGCTCCACATCGCCTTCGGTGCGCTGTATATGGGCAAAGAGGTAGTCGTCGCTAAGGGTGGAATATTCCGTAGCCACATTGGCAAGTGCCGTTAACTGCTGGAGATTAACTGTTTTTCCCATAGACATTATTCTCAATAATAGTGCAAAAATAGCCAAAAATTCCAACACATCCTGCAAATTTGGCAGTTTTGTCAGAATTTATGCACTTTTTTATCAAGGCTCCTGACTATTGGTGGAAATAGTTGATTAGTCAGCAAACCAATCGGCACGGTTTTTGTTATAAGAGTATCAACCGAGCATTAACAACAAAAAAAACCGATTTTCTCAATATATGAACTTCAATAACTTTACCATCAAATCGCAAGAGGCGATTCGAAAAGCAATCGATATAGCCCGCAGTGCAGGCAATCAGGCCATTGAGCCTGTGCATCTGCTCAAAGGCGTGATGGCTGAAGGGGAGTCACTCATCAACTTCATCTACTCCAAGGTGGGCGCCAGCACTGCCACCTTGATGCGCCAGATTGATGAGAAAATTGCCTCTGAGCCACGTGTGCAGGGTGGTGGCGAACCGTATCTGAGCCGCACATCCGACGAGGTGCTTCGCCAGGCACTTGACATAGCCAAGAAGCAGGGCGATGAATATGTCACCCTCGAGGCGATTCTGCTTGCCATTTTCACGGTCAACTCTCCGGCAGCGACCCTTCTCAAGGATGCCGGATTGAGCCAACGTGAGCTTGAGGCAGCAGTAGCTGAACTGCGCAAAGGGAAGAAGGCCACTGACCAAAGCGCCGAGGACACATATCAAGCACTGTCAAAGTATGCCATCAATCTCAATGAACGGGCTCGCGAGGGAAAATTAGACCCCGTGATAGGCCGTGATGATGAGATACGCCGTGTGCTTCAGATACTATCCCGCCGCACCAAGAACAATCCGATGCTCATCGGCGAACCCGGCACCGGCAAGACTGCTATAGCTGAGGGCCTCGCTCAGAGAATTGTGCGCGGCGATGTGCCCGACAACCTTCGCTCAAAGCAGATCTACTCTTTGGATATGGGTGCGCTGGTTGCGGGCGCCAAGTACAAGGGGGAGTTTGAAGAACGTCTCAAAGCGATAGTCAACGAGGTGACAGGGGCCGACGGGGAGATTATACTCTTCATCGACGAGATTCACACTCTTGTGGGTGCCGGAAAAGGTGACGGGGCTATGGACGCCGCCAATATCCTTAAGCCCGCATTGGCTCGCGGAGAGCTCCGCTCCATTGGCGCAACAACGCTTGACGAGTATCAGAAATATTTCGAGAAAGACAAAGCCTTGGAGCGTCGATTCCAAAAGGTGATGGTCGACGAGCCTGACGAGGCTGCCGCAATTGCAATACTCCGCGGGCTCAAGGAGCGCTATGAGAATCACCACAAGGTGCGTATCCGCGACGAGGCAATCATTTCTGCCGTCACCCTTTCGGAGCGATATATCACAGATCGTTTCCTCCCCGACAAAGCCATTGACCTTATTGACGAAGCTGCGTCGAAACTGCGCATTGAGATGGACTCCGTGCCCCAGGCGCTTGACGAAATTTCACGCCTGATAGCTCAGAAGGAAATTGAGCGCGAAGCCATTAAGCGTGAAGGCGACGAGCCTAAAGTGCGCGATATTGACAAAGAATTGGCCGACTTGCGCGACCGCCAGAAGGAGCTCACTGCCAAATGGAAAGCCGAAAAGGATGTGATTAACCACATTCAGCAGAACAAGATTGACATTGAGCAGCTCAATTTCGAGGCAGAGCGAGCCGAGCGCGAAGGTGACTATGCCAAAGTGGCAGAAATCCGCTATTCTCGCATCACTGAAAAAGAGAAAGAGAATGCCTCTCTGCAAGAACGCCTCAAGTTGATGCAAGGCGAGAAGGCATTTATCAAAGAGGAGGTTGACTCTGAGGATATAGCCGATGTGGTGTCGCGCTGGACAGGAATTCCCGTCAACAAGATGGTGCAGAGCGAGAAAGAGAAGCTGCTCCACCTTGAAGATGAGCTCCATAAGCGCGTGATTGGGCAGGATGATGCCATTGCAGCCATAGCCGATGCCGTGCGCCGTTCACGCGCCGGGCTTAACGACCCCCGACGCCCCATCGGGTCTTTCATATTCCTCGGCACAACCGGTGTGGGCAAGACTGAGCTGGCAAAGGCCCTTGCGGAATATCTTTTTGATGATGAGAATATGATGACCCGCATAGATATGAGCGAGTATCAGGAGAAACACTCTGTGTCGCGTCTGGTCGGTGCGCCTCCGGGATATGTGGGCTATGACGAAGGGGGACAGCTCACTGAGGCTGTGCGCCGCAAGCCCTATTCCGTGGTGCTTTTTGATGAGATTGAGAAGGCCAACCCCGATGTGTTCAACATCTTGCTGCAGGTGCTCGACGATGGCCGTCTTACTGACAATAAGGGGCGTATGGTCAACTTCAAGAACACCATTATCATTATGACCTCCAATATGGGTTCTCACCTCATCAGAGAGAAGTTTGCACATCTCACCCCGGAAAATCGAGAAGAGACCATCGAGAAGACAAAGGACGAGGTGGTGGAGATGCTCAAACAGCAGATTCGACCCGAATTCCTCAACCGCATAGACGAGATTATAATGTTCACTCCGCTCAACGAAACTGAAATCGAGGAGATAGTGGAACTGCAGATCAAGTCTGTTCAGAAGATGTTGGCCTCGGCCGGCATCGCTCTCGAAGTCACACCTTCTGCCATCCGTTTTTTGGCAGAAGAGGGGTATGACCCGGAGTTTGGCGCCCGACCCGTCAAGAGGGTCATCCATCGGATGGTGCTAAATCAGCTCTCTAAGGATATTTTGGCTCAAAAAGTGGATCGCGACCGCCCCATTGTCATTGATTATGACGGGGCCGACATAATATTCAAGAATTAACCCTGTCCCCCCACATTCCGGACTGCCCTCGCATCAGATTTTTCATTCCGATGCGAGGGCAGTTTGCGGATGTTGTCAACATAAAGCATTTTGCAGAAACACCGAAGAATCACTACCTTTGCACCCTGATTATGGAATCGGATAAAATTAACCTCGGAGAGCAATCCGTGAGTCGGCTTTTCAGATTGTATTTCGTGCCCACCCTGCTCGGTATGCTCAGTTTATGCATAGTCACTATGGCCGACGGTATTTTCGTAGGTCAAGGTGTGGGGCCTGTAGGGGTTGCGGCTGTCAATATAGTGTTTGCTCCGTTGATGATGCTTATAGGGATGGGACTTATGGTGGGGATAGGGTGCTCAGTGATGGCCTCCATCCGCCTGGCTCACGGCGAGGAACAAAAGGCACGGCTTGGAGTGAGCAGGGCGTTGGCAGGCGCTACTGTTATCTGTGTGGCAATAGTTCTCCTGATGCTCATTAGACCGGCTGCTACTGTAAAGATTCTTGGAGCGTCGGGGCAGCTTGTGGCTCCGGCCATCGACTATCTGGTGTGGCTCACTCCATCAATGATAGCCAATATGTGGAGTCTCATCGGCCTCTTTGTGGTGAGGCTTGACGGCTCCCCACGATATGCTATGTGGTGTAACGTCGTCCCCGGGCTCCTCAACATTCTGCTTGACTGGGTGTTCATCTTCCCTCTCGGAATGGGACTTATGGGAGCCGGCATAGCCACCTCCATCTCAATTACAGTGGGCGGATTGATGGCTATCTTCTATCTTTGGGGCCGAGCCGAGCGGCTGCGTCTTATCTCGCTCCCTTTCAGCTGCGATGAGCTTGCCGAACTATGGCTCACTCTCCGCTATCAGATGCGCATTGGGGTGTCGGCCTTTCTCGGCGAAGCCACTATGGGGATGGTGATGCTGACGGGCAACATCGTGTTCATGCATTGGCTCGGAGCCGACGGTGTGGCCGCTTTCGGTATAGCCTGCTATTACTGTCCGTTTTTCTTTATGATAGGCAACGCCATTGCACAGTCGGCCCAGCCAATCATCAGTTATAACTATGGTCTGGACCTACTGGATAGGGTCAAAGCCACCGAGCGTATAGCCATACAGACAGCCTTAGCCTTTGGCGTGACAGTGACGGCGGCGTTTATCCTGTTTCCACGCATTATGGTGGAGCTGTTTATTGCGGCCGACTCTCAGGCAGCCATCCTCGCCATCGAGGGATTGCCTCTGTTTGCTGCCTGCATTGTCTTTTTCATATTCAACGTCACAGTCATCGGCTATTTCCAAAGCGTAGAGCGTGTATGGCCCTCTGTGTGGTTTGCTCTGATGCGAGGAGTCTTGTTTCTTATCCCCTCGTTTGTGTTGCTCCCACACTTGTTGGGCACCCCCGGCATCTGGCTTGCCCTCACATTGAGCGAGCTTCTCACAACTGCCGCAATCCTAACGTTCTACATAGTCCGAAAATAGACATCCCCGCGGCTTTTTTAACTGCGGATAGAGGCGTTTGGCAGATTTTTGCTAACTTTGCAGTGAAAATACATAAAGCGATAGCGTATGGAAACCGCAGACACTAAGGAGTCCACAGGCGTAAAGCGCACGGTGCTCGACTATGAGGACATTGTGGAGATGGCCCCTTTCCTCAAGGGGAAACGCCGATTGGTGAACTGGGCTATGAAGGCCCTTGACATCGACGACGTCAATAATATCCACGCTCACAATTTCGACACTCCGGGCGCTCCGTTCTGCCGCGGGATTCTCAACGACCTCAACATCAAACTGCGCATTGACAACGAGCAGATTCTTGACTCGCTCCCGGAAGGTGCGTTTGTGACAGTCAGCAACCATCCTTTCGGGGCCCTTGACGGCATCACTCTCATTGACTTAATCGGTTCACGACGCCCGGAATATAAGGTGATGGTCAATATGATACTCAATCATCTCACGGCCATGCGACCCAATTTTATCGCCGTTGACCAGAGCGCATCTGACGACCCCGCCAAGAAAGCCGTGTCAATGAAAGGCATAAAGGAAGCGATAATGCAGATACGCCGCGGACATCCGGTGGGATTCTTCCCGGCCGGCGCTGTGGGCAATTATAATCGACAGTTGAAGTTCGTTGACCGCGAATGGCAACCCACGGTGATTCGCCTAATTCGCCAGTTTGGAGTACCGGTGATTCCCATCTATTTCCACGGTCTCAACAGCTTATGGTTCCGCATCTTAGGCATCATAAGCTGGCAGCTGCGCACTCTGCGGCTTCCGGCCGAGGTGTTCCGTCGCAAGGGGGATACGATTCACGTTTCAGTGGGCAATATCATAACCCCCGAAGAGTTGAAGGCCCACTCAGCCACCGACGAGGAATTGGGACTCTGGCTGAGAGAGCAGACCTATGCACTTGCTAAAAATAAGTAATCTGAACCACACACTCTCACCATCTCCCCTCCAATAAAAATGTCATCCGAAAGACTCATCCTCACCCCTGACTATCCGGCCGAAGTGGAACAGGCACGCCGCCGCTACGGCATTATAGGCAACTCCGCAGAGCTCAACGAGGCTGTGATGCGGGCAGTGCGTGTGGCTCCTATTGACCTCTCGGTGCTCGTCACGGGCGAGAGCGGCTCCGGCAAAGAGTTTTTCCCTAAAATAATCCACGGTTTCTCGCCCCGCAAACACGCCGGCTATATTGCCGTCAACTGTGGCGCTATCCCCGAAGGCACCATTGACTCCGAGCTGTTCGGCCACGAGAAAGGAGCTTTCACCGGAGCGGTCAGCACACGCAAGGGATATTTCGAAGAGGCCAACGGAGGCACTATATTCCTCGATGAGGTGGCTGAGCTGCCGCTCACCACTCAGGCACGTCTGCTGCGTGTGCTCGAGACGGGCGAATTTATCAAGGTGGGATCATCCACCGTACAGAAGTCTAATGTGCGCATCGTGGCCGCCACCAATGTTGATATGGCTCGCGCCGTCGCTGAAGGAAAGTTTCGCGAGGACTTATACTACCGTCTCTCTACAGTCACCATATCGGTGCCCCCTTTGCGCGAGCGCGGCAGCGACATCCTGCTGCTTGCCCGCAAGTTTGCCGCCGACTTTTCAGAGCGCTACACTATGCCGCGAGTGACTTTTGACGATTCTGCTCGCGCTCTTCTGATGGCTTACCGCTGGCCCGGAAATGTGCGACAGCTCAAAAATGTGGTGGAACAAGCAGCACTTTTCCACGCCGGCACTGAGATTGACTCCGATATTATGCGCCGCTACCTGCCGGCTGTGGGGATGGGGCTGTCGCCAATCACACCTGCATCTGACCGCCACGACTATGCCAGCGAGCGCGAGATGCTATTCGGAATGATATTCCGCCTGCAGCAGCAGATTGACGAACTGCGTTCAGGAGGCGGAATACGTCACCACACGCAGGAGAGCGCTGAGTTTGTGGACACTACATCGTCAGGCGTCAACCTCCCGGTGAGGTTTCAACCCTTCACCTCGCCGTTTCCAGTCGGATCAGCCACGGAGGCTGTAGTTGACGTCACGCCCACCGACCCGACCACCCCTACTACACTCGAGGAGACCGAGCGCGACACAATAGTGAGAGCCCTGGAGCGTAATGGCGGGCGACGCAAAGCCACAGCCGCTGAGTTAAACATCTCAGAGCGCACTCTTTACAGGAAAATCAAAGAATACGGATTGGAATAACCGACGGGAGGACTCTCCCTCTCGCAACAGGATTAGCTACACTTACCGCTGTCCGATGCGCAGGATGCGTGCCCCTGTAATGGATGTGTTCTTGCGAAGATATTCGGCAAGTGGACGCGACTCCTCCGTCACCCGTCCGGCTTTGGAAGATGCGTGGAGCAGATGCGGCCCGTCAGAGCGCATCATAATGATGCCAATATGACTCACATCAAGACCCTGAATCTTGGTGGTAAAGGCTATGATATCACCGGTGTGAAGATTCTCCGTTGCCCACTTGCCGGAGAGCGCCGAGCTGCGCACATAGGGATAGCGGTGTGAGCGATAGCCTATCTCACAGTTTTTCATCCTCTCATACTCCACCGAATCGGCAAGAACCGGATACGACTCGCGGTGACGTGTCATAAAGTCAAGAGTTTTTACAGCATAGGCCACACCCGGCAGTCGCGGAGTGACATCTGTGATATTTCCTCGATGGGAATTGTCAACAATCCAGTCGCTGACGTAGTGGAGGCGCGATGTATAGCCGTTGACTACACCCTGACGATAGCGGATATTCCCAAGGTTATACACAAAATCTTGCCACGCCTGACGGCCCTCTTTGAGAGTCAACGCCGCAGCTACCACTGTCTCTACAAACGTGGTGCAGTCAAGGCCCTCGAGATTGACTGTAAGCATCTCAGGAGAGCTTTCAAGGGTATTGGATGCGTATGGAGTGTCGAGAAAGCGCTGTGCTATTGCGGCAACCAGTTCACCATCGTCGGCCAAGCCGGCATCGTTGACCTCCACTAACAGTCGAGTGACACGGGTGGTGTCAGCCGACTCGTTGTGCCATCTCACCTCGCCGGGCATCACAGCGCCTGAGGCAGAAGGGATCATAATGGCTATCAACAGCCCAAGAGTGTGGATTATTGACTTCATAGAATTAATAATAGACTATCTCGCGACGGTCAAGAGTATAACTGATATGGGGCTTCTGGCCCGGCTGTTGCGTGGTCCACACGCTGAGCCGCTCAAGCCAATTGCCGTGAAGATCCTCAGCTCGATATAGATTGAACACGGCCGTATGTTCTCCATCGACAGCCGGGTCGGTATACTGCCCCACTATGCGGTGGTCATCATCATAGACGGTCACGGCAAAGTCGCCCATACCGTTGGATTTGACAACATTAGCCGACACGTGTTCATACGATAGGGTATCTTTGAGGAATCCGCCATGCTGGCGGTTGAAGTTTGGCCGATGGTCCTCCCAGCGGATTATGCGCCCAAACTCGTCGCGTCTGAGCCGCTCGTCGCGTCGAGCCACATAATTGCCTAAAGAATCAAAATAGGCCACGGTTACTGTGACGTGAGCTGCCGCCGTATCTACGGCCACGGAATCTACATCAGGAGTAGCACGCCAGTAGGTGGTCTTGGTGACACGCTTCACCCTGTGGCGCAACTCAAAAAGGCTCAAGTCAGTAGAATCAAACACACCCTCGCCGACAGCGCCGCCGGGAGTCACATCAGTGTCAGGACCGAGGCCTGAACACGCGGTGAGCAGACTTAGCATAGCGCCAAAGGCGAAGGTGTGTTTCATTATAGTTCGATTATGATGAGAGTATTAGAGGAAGAGCATATGCTCTACTGCGTAGGTGGCTATACCGGCTATATATCCGGCGAAAGCAATCCAGGTGAAACGACGCAGATACCAGCCGAAGCTTATTTTCTCCAGGCCCATCACTACAACGCCTGCGGCCGAACCAATGATGAGCATTGAGCCGCCCACTCCGGCGCAGTATGCGAGAAGCTGCCAGAACAGACCATCCTGTGCAAAATCACCCATAGCTGCGATGGGATACATCTCCATGCATCCGGCCACGAGGGGCACATTGTCAACAATCGATGATACGACACCGATAACACCGGTGACCAGATAGTGATTTCCGTTAGATGCCTCATTGAGCCATTGTCCGAAGGCGGTGAGCACTCCGGTCTCCTGAAGGGTGGCCACGGCAAGAAGGATTCCGAGGAAGAAGAGTATGGTGGCCATATCTATGCGCGAGAGAAGGGCTGTCACCTTGAGGTTGGAGTTGTCCATCTTAAGGGGATTGCGGTTGATGGTAAACTCGCTTACAGTCCAAAGCACGCCGAGGGCCAAGAGGATACCCATAAATGGGGGCAGGCCGGTGAGCATACGGAAGATGGGAACGAATACAAGACCGCCCACTCCGGTGCAGAGAATAATCATGCGATTGGAATTATTGGCAGTCCCGGGAGCTTCATCGGGAGTCTCGGGCATCTTGAGGTCGCCCTTAAGATAGAACTGCACGCAGAGGGCCGACACCACAACTGAAATAATCGAGGGAACTATGAGCTGACCGATAACGCCTCCGGTAGAAATCATACCTTTAATCCAAAGCATAATCGTGGTGACATCGCCGATGGGCGAGAAGGCTCCGCCGGCATTAGCGGCTATAACAATGATACCGCCATAGATCATACGCACTTTGGGGTCGTCAATCAGCTTGCGAAGCACCATCACCATCACAATCGAAGTGGTGAGGTTGTCGAGAATGGCCGAGAGGACAAATGTCATGAAGGTGATGCGCCAGAGCAACTTGCGCTTGCTGGTGGTGGCTAAGGCATCTTTCACAAAATAAAAACCGCCGTTGGCATCGACAATCTCCACGATTGTCATTGCTCCCATAAGGAAGAATAGAATCTCGCAGGTGTCGCCCAGATGGTGGAGCAGACGCTCGGGGACATCGACATCGGGAAGGGCTCCGCCGCAGGCATAGAGAGTCCAGCAGACTACACACATCAGCAAGGCCGGAACAGCCTTGTTGATTTTCAAAAAGCTCTCCAAAGCTATACACATATAGCCGAGAACGAAAAATAAGACTATTGCAGTTGTCATTTATTGGTAATATTAAGGTTAATTATCATAGT
>JAFLRW010000034.1 GCA_022511285.1 Duncaniella sp. | reverse complement strand
GTCAGCTCAAGCTCCTCGGTGTTGGAGATAAAAGCCTTCATAGCGGCGTTGACGCTCATAGTGGAGTCTGCATAGGTGTGGAAGAGCAGAGCTTTCCGGAGCGGCTTGATGTTTACCTCGTCGAGCTTCACGGGCCATTGCATGGAGGTGGAGAGGGTGAGGTAGACAGAATCGCCCTCCTCGGAGGTGATGAGATAGCAGCGCGCGGCCGAGCGGATGGATTGGTCCACCTCAAAGACACTTATATCATCCCCCTCGCCATCGGGGTCTGAACTTTTGCAACAAGTGAAAGCCGATAGTATCGCCACGGCAAAAAAGATGCTAAACTTTTTCATCTATTGTAAAACTATTAGTAAATATTCCGATGCGTGAAATTAGTCAAAAAAACTCATACGGAAGCATTATAGAGTTAAAAAAATTGAGTAAACAAATGTTAATTTGTCCGATAAATAGACCAAAAATAGTTCTTTACACACCAAAAAAAGAAAAAACTACGCCTTGTTAACAACTTTAAGCGTTAAAAAGTTTAGAATAAACAAAAATAATTGCTAACTTTGCACCGAAAATCGCCGACCACTCTCTACTCATCGGTGATGATTCGCACTAACAAATAGGAATAACACTTACAAAACTAATTAACTATGTCTGAAATCGCAGAACGTGTAAAAGCTATCATCGTTGATCAGCTTGGCGTTGACGAAAACGAAGTAACCGAGACCGCATCATTCACCAATGACCTTGGCGCTGACAGCCTTTCAACCGTAGAGCTCATCATGGAGTTTGAGAAGGTGTTTGGTATCGCCATTCCCGATGACAAGGCAGAGACCATCCGCACTGTGAAAGACGCTATCGACTACATCGAGGCACAGCAATAATCAGGCGGATTGCCATTAGGCAATAACAATCCAACCCATCAAGGCTCCACACGCCTCAGAGCGCGTAGGAGCCTTATTCGGTATAATCTCCCTCTTTTCAACTGCTCAACCACATTGTAATAGTATTATGGAATTAAAGAGAGTAGTAGTGACCGGGCTTGGAGCACTTACTCCGATAGGCAACGACGTAGCGACCACCTGGAGCAACGCCGTGGCCGGAAAGAGCGGTGCCGCCCCCATCACACACTTTGACGCCTCAAAGTTTAAGACACAGTTTGCCTGCGAGGTTAAGGATTTCAACGCGGCCGACCACTTTGATCGCAAAAAGGCCCGTCAGCTCGACCTCTATGCGCAATATGCCCTCGTGGCAGCCAATCAGGCCATAAAGGACGCCGAAATTCTTGAGGCCGCCAACCTTGACAAGAACCGAGTAGGCGTAATTGTGGCTGCCGGTATCGGCGGTCTGCACACATTTGAAGAGGAGGCCGGCTTCTATGCCCTCAAAGGCGAGGAAATGGGACCCAAATACAGCCCCTTCTTCATCCCCAAAATGATAGCCGACATAGCCTCGGGCCACATATCAATGGACTATGGATTCCATGGCCCCAACTATGGAGTGGTGTCGGCCTGCGCATCGTCAAATAATGCCATTATTGATGCCTTCAATCTCATTCGCCTCGGCAAAGCCGATGTGATGGTGACAGGCGGAGCAGAGGCAGCCATCTTCCCCGCAGGTGTGGGAGGGTTCAATTCAATGCACGCCCTCTCCACACGCAATGACTCGCCCGAGACCGCTTCGCGCCCCTTCAGCAAGTCGCGTGACGGCTTTGTGATAGGCGAAGGCTCTGTGGTGCTCATTCTTGAGGAATTGGAACACGCCAAAGCCCGCGGCGCTAAGATATATGCCGAAGTGGCCGGCGTTGGCATGAGCGCCGATGCCCATCACATCACAGCCACCCATCCCGAAGGCCTGGGCGCAAAGCTTGCAATGAAGAATGCCCTCGAGGATGCCGGTATGACCCCCGAGGATATCGACTATATTAACGTGCACGGCACATCGACCCCCGTGGGCGACGTTTCGGAGGTGAAGGCTATCGTTGACCTCTTCGGCCCGGCCGCCCACAAGCTCAACATCAGTTCTACGAAGTCAATGACCGGCCACCTCCTGGGCGCTACCGGTGCGCTGGAGGCAATGTTCTCGGTGCTTGCCTGTCAGAACAACATTGTGCCCCCCACCATCAACCACGAGGAAGGGGATGAGGATGAGAACATAGACTACTCGCTCAACTTCACCTTCAACAAGGCTCAGGAGCGCCCTGTCCGCGCTGCCCTCAGCAATTCGTTTGGTTTCGGCGGCCACAACGCAACAGTTATTGTAAAGAAGTACGAGGATTAATCTCCACAGAATCCAAAACACCAATTCATAGCAGGCAAGATGGCATCTCAACATCTTGCCTGCCGTTTTTGAAATCAGCACAATAAACACGAAAAACGGTATGATTTTATTGTTGCTCAATCTTTCAATTTCGCCATTTTGGTATGATGTAGCTTCTGCTGTAAGAAACTCAGTGCTTTATGAATTTTAAGAAATGAACTATATAAAAAATCCTGTTCCCTACGGCTTCTCAGACAAGTCAAGGCAAACGATGTACTGCATTATTAGCAGTATAATGATTGCTTATTTTATATTTAGGCTTTACTTTATTTTTTGTATTGTTTTTTTTGAGGATATATATTCGCCTACAGATTATAATTTTTCAGAATTACTGATAAATTTTGAGGGCGGTTTTGTGCGTCGAGGGCTTATTGGCCAGATTATTTTTGAATTGGTTGAACGTACAGGCTGGGACCCTTTCAAGATTATAATCATTGGTTGCCTACCTATATACATTGGAGTCGGAGTTTTTCTATGGCGTAAGTTCTCTGAGCAAGGTCTGTGTTGGTGGCTATTGCTATCACCTCTCATGTATGGAAATTCACGGTGTATCTTCCGCAAAGATTTTCTCTGTTTTGCTGTCATTATCGGAGTCCTGTGCTTGTTAAGAAGGTCAGATTGCAGTCCTATACGCATAGTATTTGCAACTCTTTTGTCTATATTCGGGCTATTTGTCCACGAGGCATATATATTTTACGGTGTGCCGATTGCGGCATTGTTGGTAATCTCCTCAGGTTCAGCAAATTGGGGGGGTGGATTAAAGGTGCTTGTTTGTTGTCGATATTAATTACGTTTGCAGTGCTGTGCCATTATCACGGAGATAAAGAAACCGTCCTTGCCATATACAATTCTTGGGCGCAATATATCAATCTGTATTCTCAACCATATCCGACTTCGAATAGTATTGGGGCAATTGGATGGGAAACGATTGATACGTTGAAAATGCATTTGCACATAAACTTTCCATCGTTCTTTGCTATTATAACTCGCAGCTTGTTTGGTGTTTTAGTATACTATTTTCTGATGAATTTCTTATTCGTTATGGGGAGTAGTAAAAGGATGTTATCTAAAGAGGTGCAGACAAGTTTTTCAGTTATTTTAATTATAAATTTTGTGTGCGCTCTGCCATTATTCACAGTCCTCAGTTGTGATTATGCCAGGATATATCAATATATTACGATTTCTTCTGTTGCGGCATTGCTGATACTTCCACCCCAGACTCTATTTAAAGTGTGTTCTATATTTCCAAGACTCGTTGGGATTACAGAAAGACTGAATGTTTCGCTGAATTCTATCATACCTCCATCTAAAGGATTGATGATAGTATTGCTATTGTTAATTGCCGCTACGCCCGTGGGGTTTAATATAGAAAGCGCATTATGTAATTCTGTTTTCTACTACTTACTGCAATCGGTATATTGGTTATTGAATCAGATATTCTATTGAAAACTGTTTGGCAAGAAGGAGCCAAATAGCTTATACGGAAAGATGGTGAAGACAAAGAGGTGGTTTCTAATTGTCAGCCAGAACCAACTGGCTCGATTGATAAGCCGACTTCCGGCTTCTATCATGGGCTTTCGACAAATAGAAATATCTATCTATTGTGGCGTTCGTGGATAAGGATAGGCACATTCTTTTACGCCTGTCAAAATACTGGATTAGCCTTATAGGATTTATTTCGTTACAATTATAACTTCACAAAATATGATTGACTGTAATCCCTTAAGAATACGACCGGTCGACAAATTTTAAGATAACATAGAATATCGTAAACAATAGAAGGAACCGATATTACTACCAAAAACTTTAGTTTTGAAAAGAGTTTAAAAACTCAACTTGCTGAATTTCAGTGCTAAAAAGTCCGAAAACCGCAGATTTTTTCGGCGTTCGTCTGTCAAGCTCCCCACACGCCCTACGAAGCGAGTCTGAAAATGGTGATAATTTGTGGCGGAATATGCAAAGCTATTGGGCGGACACTTGCGCCGCAAGCGAGAGCAGAGCAAAACGTAGTTTTAGCTATGCCGAGCGTCGTAAGCATTGGACTGTAGTCAAATCTCTTTCGTGTAGATCAAAAATCCTGCTTGCAGATTTTGAAACCGAAACGGAAGCAACCTTTTGCCCGAAGCCGTTCTCCCTATCCGTTGTAGAGATCGCGGTCCGTTGGAACACGCTTCCAGCGGTTAATCGAAATCAGCGTATTTTTGGGAGAGATTGGAAATGATTATTGTTGTTGAAAATTGAGGATTATTTATCGAATAAATTTAAAGAGGCGCGTCTCCAGATTATTACAAAAAATATGGTTAAAGTAAAAACTAAAAATGGGATACAGAATAAAAAAAACGGTGCAGAGGATAAAGACTCAGGAATGTATATTTCCAAAACTTTCATCAAGGTAATTAAAATGGCAATATGGAAAATATAAATATATAAAGAGTATTCTTTTCCTATTTTTTCAATAAATGTATTTTGTCCAAGAGTGGGATATCTCAGACATACTAAAAACATAATCGTTGTAAGAGGAAAAGTCATAAGATAAAAATCACCGCAATATTTAGGCCGTTTGAAAAATAAACTGAGAACAAATACTTCAACAAGAGCTATGGCAGATATGACAATTAACCATAAAGTCGTATGGTTAAAAAAAGACATAATTGTATTCTGATACTGTCTTATTAACCAACCAATTCCGAAACAAGGAATTCCCATGGTTATAAAATTTCTTGTGACATACATATTATTAAGACTTTCATAGCCTACAATACTTGAAAAAGATCCTGTAAATAAGCCAAAAGCTATACAGAACGGTATTGACCTCCATAAAAATTGTAGTTTGTCTATCTTTAGGAAAATAATCAAGACTATGAGAGTTTCAATATAAGCATAAATATACCATAAATGAAAGCCTATGTTAGCTCCAAATAAAAGAAAGCTTATTAAACTTATAATTGATTTAAAAGGATTTATTGTATCAGGTAGTTGTAAGCATAAATAATAGAATATATTGGCGTAAACCGTTATCCAAAAGATTTTTTTGACTGCCTTGAGGGATTTTTTAATTGCAAGTTTAGGATCGCTTTTATAAAGGAAGTATCCTGAGATCATAAAGAATATTGGGACTGCAGTACGGATAAACGGTCTGATAAGTATAGGAGCAAAACAATGAATGCATATTACAAAGAATGCTCCTAAAGTTTTGAGACAATAGATTGATGAATAACTTTTATTGATTAAATGATTGTTTTCAATTTGAGCATAAGTTCCCATAATAAAAAACGGTTATATGTTTTAATGCACTGTTGAGGATAAGAGAGTGCAAAAAATCGTGGACTTTTATTATTCGTCTACGTTTCAGAAGGATCCCAAGCACCTAAAAGACATATATAAGTAAAGGAGAGTGTCCCAAAAATCTTCATTTTGAGACACCCTCAAGTGTGTGAGCTTTTTAAGGATAGGGGATGATTAGTCCTTATTTACTACGCGGCGCTCTTTGATGCGGGCTTTTTTGCCTGTGAGGTTGCGCAGATAGTAGAGTTTGGCGCGACGCACCTTGCCATACTTGTTGATGGTGATAGAGTCGATAAACGGAGACTCAATGGGGAAGATGCGCTCTACACCGATGTTGTCAGACATCTTGCGCACAGTGAAACGCTTCTTGGTGCCTTCGCCGGAAATGCGAATCACGACACCGCGATACTGCTGGATACGCTCTTTGTTACCTTCCTTGATGCGATAAGCCACGGTGATGGTGTCGCCGGGCTGGAAGTCGGGGTGTTGTTTGCCGGTGGCGTAAGCCTCTTCGACAACTTTAATTAAATCCATTTTTCCTTTTTTGTAAGTTTAAAATGTGAACATTAACCGCAATGTAGCGGGCAGCATGTCCCGTCCAGAGATTGCGGAATCGGCTGCAAAGTTACGGATTTTCAACTGATATAGCAAGTGTTGTTGAGATATTTTCAGATTTTTTTGTAACTTTGCGACATAAATTGCAACTAAAATTAAGTATGGGACGACTTATGGCTATCGACTACGGGCGTAAGCGTTGCGGCATAGCTGTGACAGACACTTTGCGCATCGTGGCCACGGCGCTTGCCACCGTTGAGACGTCTCGGCTCGTTGGCTATGTCAAGGATTATGTGACGGCCAATGATGTGGACCGCATCATAGTGGGTCTGCCCACTACTATGAAGGGGGAGCCTTCAGAGTCGATGCGCTATATCACTCCGGCCTTGGGTCGACTGCACAAAGAGCTGCCCGGGATGGAGATAGAGATGTGGGACGAACGCTTCACCTCCACTCTGGCGCATCGCGCTATGATTGAGGGAGGGTTCAGCCGCTCTACCCGCCGCGACAAGGGTGCCATTGACCGTATGGCAGCCGTCATCATACTTAACTCTTATCTCGATTCACACCATCAATGAAACTACCCGTATATCTTTACGGCCATCCGGTGTTGCGCCGTGAGTGTGCCGATGTTACCCCTGAATATGAGGGGCTGAAGGAGCTGATCGACAATATGTTTGAGACTATGTATGCCAGCGACGGCTGTGGGCTTGCTGCTCCACAGATAGGGCGTCCCGATCGCATAGTGGTCATTGATGCCGATGGGCTAAAGGAGACATTCCCGGAATGTGCCGGTGAGCGGTTGACGCTTATCAATCCACGCATTACAGTGCTTGACGGCGAGTCGGTGACACGCGATGAAGGATGTCTGAGCCTGCCGGGACTGAGCGAGAAGGTGGCCCGAGTTGAGCATATTAAACTTGAGTGGGTCGACGAGGAATTTCGCCCCCATGAGCGCGAAATCTCGGGATTCTTGGCGCGGATAGTCCAGCACGAGTGTGATCATCTTGATGGAAAGCTCTATATTGACCACGTGTCAATGATACGAAAACAGCTGATAAAAGGGAAGTTGAACAATATTCTGACCGGGCGCACACGCTGTGACTATCCTGTGCGCTATGCGCCCTCTAAACGATAATAATCTCGCTACTTCACCTATCCTCTCACTCAAAATCTTTGTGACAATGGCATTGAAAACAAAAATATCAGTGATAAGCATATCTTTAAAATCTGTCTTGGCCTTGTTGCTATTGGTGGTGATCGCCTGTGGCTGTGGAAGCAATAAGGAGAAAGGCGACAGCCTCGATGAAGCTACTTTGCAAGCCGCCGAGGAACGCAATGAGCGTCTGGCACGTGCTCTCAACGACGGACAGCTCGGCCGCGCCTCGGAGATGGCCGACAGCATGTCGCTAATAGTAGACGATCTCACTCCCGAGCAGACGATTCAGGTGTTGCTGACCTTTCTGAGTGTGCACAACGAGGCGGTAGAACGTAAAGAGACTCGCCGAGACCTTGAAACCCTGCGCAAGTATGTGGATGTCTATGACATAGCGTTGAGTGTGAATCCTTCAGGCACACGTGATGCGTTTAAAAAGGCCCGCAAGATGAATCCGGCAGTCGATTTCGATTCAATAGCCAACAGCTTCCGTGAACGCTTGGCGCAATATGACGCTATTCAGGACGGCTCGCTGATAGCCTCAGAACCGGAGCCGGCCGATAGCGCCGCTGCGGCTGCCGACTCACTGCAGAAAGTAGAAGATATTCCACTTGAACTCCGACCTGCTGAATAATCACTATGAAACTCCTTGAATCCCCCCGAGTGCGTCGTGCAGCCACATTTCTGCTCGGGATAGCCGTAATTGCGGCCGTGGCCTTTGCTTTTTTCTTTCCGGATGCCTCCGAGGGCAATCTGCTGCGCCAGCACGATATGCAGCAAGGCATTGCCATAGGCCAGGAGGTGAAAGCCTTCACCGCTGCAACGGGCGAGACTTCGCGATGGACCAACTCGCTCTTTTCCGGAATGCCCAACTTCCAGATAGCGCCCTCTTATCCCTCGTCGGAGCTTTTCCGGTGGATTAATACCGTAATGGGGCTCGGGCTGCCCTCGCCCTCGTCGCTAATCGCTATGATGATGATAGGATTTTTCATTCTTCTTATAGCGATGCGGATGCGTTGGTATGTAGCATTGGCAGGTGCTGTGGCCTATGGATTCTCCTCCTATTTTGTTATCATTATAGGTGCGGGCCATATATGGAAATTCATAACTTTGGCCTATATCCCTCCCACAATAGCCGGTATGGTGCTCGCCTATCGCGGTCGTTACCTTGCCGGGGCAGCGCTTACAGCCCTGTTTGCCATGATGCAGATAGCCGGCAATCATGTGCAGATGTCATATTATTTCTTATATGTGGTGATGGCCTATGCTATAGCCTGCTTTGTGATAGCTGTCCGCGAACACACTGTCAGACGGTGGCTTACAGCCTCAGGTGCGCTAATCGTAGCGGCTCTATTGGCTGTCTGTGCCAATCTGCCGAGTCTCTATAATACATATGAATATTCCAAGGAGACGATGCGTGGTCGCCACTCCGAACTCACTCAGCCCTCTCAGCCGTCGGCCTCAACTGCCGGGCTTGATAAGAATTATATCACCCAATATAGTTATCAGATACCGGAGACCTTCTCTCTCATAGTGCCAAATATCAAGGGCGGGGCTTCGGCCCGTCCGGTGGGCGGACGGATGACGGCCACAAATCTGGCATCCCTTCCCGCGGCTCGTGAGAAGGCTGCAGCAGGGGAGATTGATGGCCTGCAGGCTCAGTATCTTGAATATGTGGGCCAATATTTCGGCGACCCTGAAGGGACTAACGGCCCGGTTTATGTCGGGGCACTTATCTTCGCTCTATTCCTTGTGGGGTGTGTGGTGGTGAAAGGTCCGATGAAATGGGCGTTGGTGCTGCTTACACTCTTTTCAATCGTCCTCGCTTGGGGACGCCACGCTATGTTTTTTACGGATATAATGCTCTCGGTGGCGCCGATGTATGCCAAGTTCCGCACCGTGGAGAGTATCCTCGTCATAGCCGAGTTTACTATGCCCCTGCTGGCTGCAATGGCGCTGCAGCGGATTGTCACAACTCCTGCCGAGGAGCGTAGAGCTCTCCTGAAGCCACTATATTGGGCTTTTGGAATCTCCGCCATTATCTGCATAGCAGCCTGGCTTATACCCGGGGTGTTCGGCAGTGCCATCACCGACACAGACCGACAGACCGACCAATATCTCACCTCAGCTCTCCTTCAGCAGGGTTATGATCATCAGGCCGTGGCCCAATTCTCTCTCTCCAACCCTGCCATTTATCAGGCTGTGGAGAGTCTTCGCTATAGTCTTGTGAGAGCCGATGCTCTACGCTCGCTCCTCATATTGCTGATTGGCGGCGCTGCTATCTGGCTTTATACCCGCAGAAAGCTATCTCCCCTTGCCGCAGGACTTGTGGTGGGTGTGGTGGTGCTGGCGGATCTCTACACCGTCAATAAGCGCTATCTGTCTCACGATAGTTTTGTCCCCAAGCAGGTTACAGTAGGCGCTCCAATAGCTAAAACAGCTGCCGACGACATCATTCTGCAGGACACGGCAATGAACTATCGCGTGATGGATATCCCTCGTTTCTACAGTGCCGATCCCTCATATTATCATAAAATGATAGGAGGTTATCACGCAGCCAAGTTGACTCGCTATCAGGACCTCATAGACCGCCATTTGGCAGCGTTCACAAACGGCACTCAGACCGATGCCGATTGGAATGTGCTCAATATGCTCAATGCCCGATATGTGGTGGGAATGGACGGCCAGCCGCTTTTCAATGCCGAGGCTATGGGCAATGCCTGGTTTGTTGACAGCATCGACTATGTTGAGGGCGCCGATGCAGAGATGGATGCTCTCTCTGTCATAGATCCCCGCCATAAGGCAGTGGCTGACAGTAGATTCTCATCCGTGCTTGGAAGTGCCACACCGGCCGATTCAACAGACTATATCCGCGAGACAACATACGCACCCAATCGACTCACCTATACATATTCCACCTCCGGACCAAGGATTGCAGTCTTTTCCGAAGTTTACTTCCCGTGGGGTTGGCATGCCACCATCGACGGCCGGGAGGCACAGTTGGGGCGCGTCAATTATCTGCTGCGAGCATTGCAGCTCCCTGCCGGCCGACACACGGTGGAGATGGTGTTTGACCCGGAATCGCTCCACACCACCGACACCCTTGCCACTGTTTCCATCATAGTGATTTATCTGCTATGTGCAGCAGCCGTAGGGATGTTTATATTTCAGAATTACAAAGGGCGTAAAGAGTCGGATGCTTGAGTTTCTGCACCGACTATGGCGGACGAAAGGCCACGGCATTCACTCTCCATTTGCCTTTAGGCTTGTCACTACAGTGATTAACTGCCCGTACAGCTATTATGCCTATCCTACTCTTGACCGAGCTGCTAAGCACACCGGAGAGAGCAAAGATTGGATAAGGCTGCTACACAGATTGGTGTGTGAGTTTGCTCCAACCGCCATAGCTACGGATGTGCCTCTATCTACGGCCGAGCGGAAAGCTATCAAAGCGGCCGATAGCCGTATAATCTTCTCTGACGCCGCCGCGCCTCTCGTTATTCGTGACACATTGCCATCACAGTTGCCGGAAAGTGGTGTGGTGATAGCACGCAGTGGAGGAATCCCCCCCGCTGTCACTCGCACCTACGGAATGCTTTTTACTGATGGCCGGATAGTAATCGCCGTGATGCGTCACGACCTACCGCCACAAGATTTCAATATCAGGATTCTTCCACCTTTGAAATAAGAGTGCCGGAAGCGAGTGTCGTTGTTATCACTGACCCTGGAGGAACTGCAGAGGCCGATGTGATGGCCCGGCCGTCAATGCGAGTGATAGAGTATCCGCGGCGAAGAGTGGCGACGGGCGAGAGCACTTCAAGAAGTTGGCTAATGGTGTCAAGTCGCGAGCGTTTGCGTTCAAGAGCTGTGTGTGAGGCATCAGCAATGCGCGAAGCTATGAGCGATAGCTGTTCGCGGGCCGGGGATATGCGTCTGTTTGCAATGTCGTTGAGGCCCATCAGTGAGCGGTCAAGACGTTTGCTCATACGCTCCAGTACTGAGAATGGGAGGTAGGGGAGTGTAGCGCTATGGCGTGCGAGCTGTTCGCGTGTGCCGGCAAGTAGGGATGTGGCAGTTCGATGTATTGCAGAGGCGATGTCGTTGACGCGACTGAGAAGTTCGCTGCTACGATTGATAAGCCATTCGGCAGCGGCAGTGGGCGTTTTTACACGCATAGCGGCCACGTAGTCAAGCACAGTAATGTCTCGCTCGTGGCCTATGCCTATGATTACCGGGAGGGGAAATTGTGCAATGTTTGCCGCAAGCTCATAGTTTTCAAAAGCAGCAAGGTCAGAGGTGGCGCCACCGCCGCGTATTATGACAACGCAGTCCCACTCATTCTCTTCGAGGGCAATCTCTTCGAGGGCAGAGATGATGGATTGAGGGGCTGATGCTCCTTGCATCACAGCAGGAAAGAGCCGAGCGTAGAATCGCAGTCTTGACGGTGTGGTGAAGAGTTGATGGATGAAATCGCCATAACCGGCGGCACCGGGTGCTGAGATAATTGCTATGCGCTGCACAATCGGAGGCCACTCCAACTCGCGGTTGAGATTCAGGATGCCATCGGTCTTTAGGCGAGCGAGTATTTCGAGTCGGAGCTTCATCAAGTCGCCCAAAGTATATATGGGATCGATGTCTGTGATGTTGACAGATAGTCCGTAGGCGGGATGAAAAGAGGCTGAAGCATAGACCATCACTTTCATCCCTGAAGCGAGCCTTTGGCCTGTGGCAGCTTCGAATTCCGCATCAATGCGGGCTAAAGCGTTGCGCCAGATGGTGCCGCGCAGGCGGGCTATGACTTCGCCCGTGGAGGGATGCTTCTGCACCAATTCCATATAGCAGTGGCCGGAGCGGTGCACGTCGGATGTCTCTGCTGTAATCCAGACGCCATGAAGGGATGCATCGGTGTTGATTATTGATGCGATTCTGTCGGTAAATTGCTTTAAAGTGATTGTCATTGTTCGATTAGAAACCCAACTTCCTTAAATGCAAAAGTGCGGGATGTGCCGGAGGGCTCGGAGAGGGTGATGTGGCCTGTTGGAGCTATGGATGTGATGGATGCAAAAAATAATCTGTCGCCGCAGGTGTGGTCAATGAATGGGTGGACGCCATTGCGTCGCCACAGACGGGAGAAGTAAAGACTGTCAAGTTCTCGGGCTGATAGAGAGAGGAGGGCAAGAATCTCGGCACGCACCTCTGCAAGCAGCGGCTCGCGGGCAAATTCAATGCCTGCAATCTGGCGCATTGACACGGGGTTGGGTGCATCGGAGAGAAACTTGAGTTGGTTGACGTTGATGCCTATTCCGGCTATAGAGCGAGTGATGAGGCGTCCGCTGACGGAGTTTTCAATGAGTATACCACAGATTTTGCGGTCGCCGGCATATATGTCGTTGGGCCATTTGACAGTGATGGAGGTGGATGGGAGCAGTCGGCCCAATACCTGAGCCACTCCGAGGGCTACGGCCTGGGAGATGCGAAACTGCGCTGCTGCCTCAATCCCTTGCGGGATAATCAGCATCGAGAATGTGAGGTTGAGCCCCGGAGCAGCCTCCCACGAATTGCCACGTTGGCCTCGACCGTCAGTCTGAGTATCGGCCACAATGACATCACCGTGGGCATGTTCGGAAGCCACGGCGGCAAGATAGGAGTTGGTGGAGGTTGTGGTGTCAATCCAGGTGATGGCTGACATTATATCTTCTCAATGTTGAGAGTGGGATTATCAATGGAGAGCTGTCGAGAACCGTCGGGCAGTTCGGTGATGGCAACGCGGACAGTATCGTCAGGCAGAATGTCGTCAATACGGTCGGGCCACTCTATGAGGCATAATGCACCTGAGTCGAGATAGTCTTCAATGCCTATGTCGAAAGCCTGTTCAAGGTTCTCGATGCGATAGAGGTCAAAGTGATAGATAAGTTCTGCTGTGGTCTCGGAGCGGTATTCGTTGACGATGGCGAAGGTAGGCGAGCCGGTAGCCTCGTCATCGGCCACCCCAAGCTCGCGGGCCAACGCGTTGATAAATGTGGTCTTACCGGCACCCATCGAGCCGTCAATGGCAAAGACTGTGGCGTCGCCCATCAGATGTATAAACTTACGCGCGGCTTCGGGAAGAGCCTCGAGGTTAGGGATGTGTATGGTATGTGTCATTTTGGTGAGAGTGTGATTAGAGGTATGAGCATCTCCTGCATGGAAATGCCTCCATGCTGGAATGTGCCGTCGTAATACTGGACGTAGTGGTTGTAATTGTTGGGGTAGGCAAAGAAGTCACGACCGGTGGCGAAGATATATGTGCTCGACACGTTGGGGGAGGGGAGTCCGAATCGCTGAGGCTGCTTAACTTCATAGACTTCGCGATTATTGTAGCCAAGATTCTTACCCACTTTGTATCGCAGATTAG
>JAFLRW010000033.1 GCA_022511285.1 Duncaniella sp. | reverse complement strand
GCTCCGGCAGGCATACGCTCTATGAAGTCAAACACATTGGCAAAGGGGCCATTTTGGGTTCGCTCGTCAATGATGGTCTTTACCACCCCCTCGCCAACACCCTTGATGGCAGCGAGGCCGAAACGGATGTCGCCGTGAGTGTTGACACCAAATTCCATGAAACTCTCGTTGATATCCGGGCCAAGGACACGAATCTTCATGCGCTTACATTCGTCCATAAATCCGGTGAGCTTTGTGATATCCGAGCGGTTGCGTGTGAGGATAGCCGCCATATACTCCGAGGGGTAGTTGGCCTTTAGCCAGGCGGTCTGGAAGGCAACCCAGGAGTAGCAGGTGGCATGACTTTTATTGAAGGCATAGGATGCAAACTTTTTCCAGTCTTCCCAAATCTTGCTGAGCACTTTTGGGTCGTGGCCATTTGCGGTCCCCCCCTTGATGAAGAGTCCCTCGAGCTCGTTCATCTTGTCAATGAGTTTTTTCCCCATTGCCTTGCGCAAAGTGTCGCTCTGCCCTCGGGTGAAATTGGCGAGCAGACGCGACAGCAACATCACCTGTTCTTGATAGACAGTCACCCCATAGGTATCCTTAAGATATTTCTCCATGATGGGGATGTCGTACACAATGGGGCTGCGGCCGTGCTTGCGGGCAATGAAGTCAGGGATATAGTCCATCGGGCCTGGCCGATAGAGGGCGTTCATCGCTATGAGGTCTTCAAATGTAGATGGCTGAAGTTCGCGCAGATATTTCTGCATTCCGGCGCTTTCAAACTGGAATGTTCCGGTGGTGTGTCCCTGGCAATAGAGGTCATACGTCTTGCGGTCAGTGATATCAATGGCGTCAATATCAATGTCAATGCCTCGAGTCATCTTGATATTGTGAACGGCCTCTTTGATAATCGAAAGTGTCTTCAGACCGAGAAAGTCCATCTTAATCAGGCCCGTATCCTCGATGATAGAGCCTTCATATTGGGTCACTATCATCTTGTCGTTGCCGCTCGCACCGGGATTTTTGTCGATGGCCGTAGCCACCGGCACCCAATCGGTAATGGGGTCGCGGCAGATAATCACACCACAAGCGTGAACACCGGTGTTGCGCACATTACCCTCCAATCGGCGCGCATATTCGAGGGTCTCTCTCACCAGAGAATTCTGTGAGTTGAGTTCGGGCGCGAATTCGGGGACATACTGATAGCAATTCTGCAGATTGGTCTTAAGAGTCTTTCCGTCAGGGCCATCGGGCATACGTTTAGGCACCAGGTTGGCCAGACGATTGCTCTCTGCAAGAGGGAGCTGCTCTACCCGCGCCACATCCTTGATGGCCGATTTGGCCGCCATAGTGCCAAATGTTATAATGTGAGCCACTTTTTCCTCACCATATCGCTCCGTGACATATCGCAACACCTCGGCTCGCCCATCATCATCGAAATCGACGTCGATATCAGGGAGCGAGATGCGGTCAGGGTTGAGAAATCGCTCGAAAAGGAGGTCGTATTTAATAGGGTCGACCTGAGTGATTCCAAGGCAGTAAGCCACAACACTGCCGGCAGCCGAACCACGCCCCGGGCCGACAGACACGCCAAGGTCCTTGCGCGCCACATTGATAAAGTCCTGCACTATAAGGAAGTAGCCGGGAAATCCCATCGTCTTCATTATGTACAGTTCGAAGTTTATGCGCTCATTCAATTCGTCGGTGAGCGGAGAGCCATATCGACGCTCGGCCCCCTCATAAGCGAGCTTTGAGAGATAATCAGCCTCTAACTTTATGCGATAGAGCTTGTCATATCCGCCAAGCTTGTCAATTTTCTTCTTGGCCTCCTCCTCAGAGAGAACAACATTTCCGTTTTCATCGCGAGTGAACTCATCAAACAAATCCTGCTCTGTGAACCGCTTTCTATACTCATCCTCGGAGCCAAACTCTGCGGGAATCTCAAAGAAAGGCATAATCGGAGAGTGGTCAATCGAATATATCTCCACCTTATCGAGAATCTCACAAGTGTTAGCAATCGCTTCCGGGAGGTCGGGGAACAGGGCTGCCATCTCGTCTTGACTCTTGAACCACTCCTGATGCGTGTAGCGCATACGGTCAGAGTCAGTCAAATAGTTGTTGGTAGAGATACAAATCAAACGGTCGTGGGCCTCGGCGTCCTCTCGGTTGATGAAATGAGAGTCGTTGGTGGCCACAATCTTGATATCGAGCTTTCGAGCCAGCTCCACAAGCACCGGATTGACCTTCTGCTGCATCTCAAAGGTCTCGCGATTCGCCCCGGGGGTATCTGCCGGATGACGCTGGAGCTCAACGTAATAATCCTCACCAAAGGTCTCCTTAAACCATTTCATCGCCCTCTCTGCGCCCTCGATATCGCCGGCAGAAATCAGTTTGGGAATCTCTCCGCCGAGACACGCCGAGCAGACAATCAGGCCCTCGCGATGAGAGGCAAGAGCCTCCTTGTCAGTGCGCGGATGATGATAGAACCCTTCGGTATGCGCCTGGCTGACAATCTTGATTAGATTCTTGTAGCCTGTAAGATTTTTGGCCAACACCACAAGGTGGCGCCCCTTGTCGGTCTTATCGCTGCGGTCAGAGAGGCTGCCGCGTGCCACATACATCTCACAGCCGAATATGGGCTTGAACCGGAGCTTCTTCTCTATTTTGGCTATTTCAGCCTTGATGGGCTCAGCGTCAGCCTCTGCGGCTTCGGCAAGTTTGGTTTTCAGTTCGGCAAGTTTGCCCTTATATTTTCCTTTGAGTTTATTGACATAGTTTGCAAGCTCCTTCACACCAAACATGTTGCCATGGTCAGTGAGGGCAAAACCGGGCATCCCAAGAGCAATAGCCTTGTCGACAAGCCCTGTCACAGAGGCCTGCCCATCGAGTAGCGAATACTGACTATGGACGTGAAGATGCACAAAATCTGCCATATCTCAATAAAAAATAAAGGAGTAAAATTTTACTCCAAAGATACAACAAAAAAACCGACTCTCCCATCGCTTAATGATTTTTTAACAAAATAAAAACCGCCCAAGGCAAGCGGCTTTTCGCAGGGTGGCCACATCAAATGTTTCCGATGAGGAGGCCGCGGAGGGATTTGCGGGAGATGACACGAATTTCCGTGGGAGTGTATTCGATAACACCCCTCTGTCGGAGCGATTCAAGCGCATCCACAAATGATGAGCGCTGCACACCAAAAAGAGTGTAAAGATCGTGTTGACGGGCTTGCAATAGTATATCCGAGGCATCAATCTGCGTCAATGCCTCTATCCAGAAGGCTATGCGCTCTTCGAGAGAGCCGTCAGTGAGGGCGAGCACTCCGCTGACAGACTTCTGAGCATTGGCCGAAAGCATGTTCAGGAAATTGAAGAGTATAATTTCATCATCCCTGAGCAGGGAAATGAAATCATTTTTAGCTATCTGCATTATTGACACATCGCCGATGGCTGTCACATCGCCGGGATAGGAGGTGGCTCGACCGAAAAGAAAGTCGGGGAATATCACCGCCGGAGCCGTCAAGGTCTGCAATATTCTAAAGCGCTCAGTGTGGTTGCTGATTTTTATTCTGACGCTCCCCCCTATCACAAACCGGATGTCACGGCAAGGCTCGCCGGAGAGTGCGATGGCGGCCCCCGCACTATGGCGCGAAAACGCAAGCGGAATCTTGCCCACAATCTCAGATATGCGATTGTAGCTCACTCCCTTAAAGAGCGGGAGCGTCATCAGATTTCCATGCATGCTTCCTTCTTGCGATTCCATCACTCGGGGGGATTATGTCAACTAATTCTGAGACTGTGTGTCTTTACGATTCTTGAAATACAGTTGAACGGAGTTGATAGTGTTTTGCCAAGCCACATAGGCAGCCGGAGCCACGGATGATATGGGATGAAGATATGTCAGCGCCATCCAGATGGCAAGCACCGTGTTTTTCTGTCCCAATCCTTGCGCACCGGCGATTTTATCGCCACACCCATTTCCCACCTTACGACCTACCCAGAACTGCAGGCAGCAGACCACGAGCGACAAAGCAGCAAGCCACAACATCTCCGGCACGGCCTCACGCGGCTCGCTCATTATAAAGCTGACAGCCCGTCCCACCACAATGAAGAGTGACACCGCCCAGATGTAGAACGACAGCCCCTGATGTGAGCCCAATGAATGGTGGACTCCCGGGGCTACGCGGCGGAGCGCCAAGGCAACAAACAGAGGAAGAATGATGAGGGGCACTACACGGGTGGCTATCAGCATCACTGACTCTACAAAGGTGATATCAGCCTCAGTGCCCATCAAAGTAAAGAGCACCGGAGCGAGAACTGCAACCGTCACATTTGAGACAATCGAGAAAGTGGCCAGACGAGCTACGCTCCCCCCAAGCATTCCGGTGATGACGGGAGCCGCCGTGGCCGTAGGGCAGAAGATGCATATGAATGTCCCTTCGGCTATATCTCTGCTCAAAGGGAGCAATGCAAGATAAACCGCCACACTCCCCACAATCTGCACTGCGATAAGCTTTACACTCAAAGATGTAATCCGAAATTCGCGCGGCTCGACTTTGCAAAATGTGATGAGCAACATCACAAAAATGAGCCACGGCGCTATAAATGCCACCGCCTCCATGAAGGAGTGGAACACTACTCCACAGGCCATAGCAATAGGGAGCATCCACGGTTTGAGTTGCTGTCTGAGTACAGAAAGTTTCACAGTGGTTTTCTATCTGATTTTTTTGAAGTGCAAAGGTAGTGAAAATTTATTTCTTCCAACAATAATTTGTATTTTTGCCGGTGCAATCTACAAAGTTATGGCTGATAACTATCTTGAAAACCGTATGGCCGACTATCGGGCCGGGCGCCTGTCGCCCAAACCGAGCCGAAAGGTGGTTCGCTCACTACCGCCCGATGCACTTGTGATGCGCTACCCCGCGATGGCGGTTGCGGTATGCTATCCGTGTTACAGCGAGTTGCTTTCGGCCATTGTGTCCGAGTTGCGAAGCGTGGGGATGCGGGTGGCCATCGTGTGTCCCGACAGCCAACACTGCACAGAGCTTGCCCGTCGCAGTGGCGCCAGATATTATCCCGGCACCCTCTCCTACGACGCCATAGCGACAGATGTTGAGAAACATTGGGGTGGAATAGACGCTGTTATCGGACCGACGGGAGTGGCGCAACTCGGCGCTCACACAGTGATAGAAACAACCCCGGCCGAAGGTATCAATTCCGGCCTGAGCGCCCGGCTGCTGCTGTTTGCTCTCCACCCCTCCAACCATGCTCTCCTTGCCGAAGGTGCTTTTTCGGGGCTTACCCTTCGCAAATCGGCTAAAAATGATTAATTTTGTGCTCCCGTTCAGGGCATAGCCCCGCAAATAGTTCGAAATCTGAAAAAATTACACCTTAGAATATGGCACTTCAATGCGGCATAGTCGGCCTCCCCAATGTGGGCAAGTCGACACTCTTCAATTGTCTTTCAAACGCAAAAGCCCAGTCGGCAAACTTCCCGTTTTGCACCATAGAGCCCAATGTGGGAGTAATCACAGTGCCCGACGAGCGTCTCAATAAGCTCGTTGAGATGTGCAATCCCCGCTCGGTGGTGCCTGCTACAGTGGAGATTGTGGATATAGCCGGTTTGGTGAAGGGCGCCAGCAAGGGGGAAGGCCTTGGGAATAAATTTTTGGCCAATATCCGCGAGACCGATGCCATACTTCACGTGTTGCGATGCTTCGACGACGACAACGTGACCCACGTGCATAATACGGTCGACCCCGTGCGCGACAAGGAAATCATTGACTACGAGCTGCAAATCAAAGATCTTGAGACCGTAGAGAGCCGTATGGCCAAAACCCAGAAACAGGCTCAGACAGGTGGCGACAAGGTGGCAAAAATGCAATATGAGGTGCTCAAAAAGTATTATGACGCATTGGTGGCCGGCAAGCCGGCCCGCACCGTTGAACTTGAGACCCCTGATGAGCAGAAGTTTGGCCGCGAACTATTCCTGCTCACGTCAAAACCGGTGATGTATGTCTGCAACGTTGACGACTCGTCGGCCGTTGAGGGTAACAAGTATGTAGAGGCCGTGCGCGAAGCCATCAAAGATGAGAATGCCCAGCTGCTTATAGTAGCCGCCCAGACAGAGGCCGACATAGCCGAACTCGACACCTACGAAGAGCGTCAGGAATTTCTTGCCGAAATCGGGCTTGCGGAATCAGGTGTGGCCCGACTCATCCGTTCAGCCTATGCACTGCTCAACCTGCAAACCTTCTTCACAGCCGGGTCTGACGAAGTCAGGGCATGGACATTTATGCGTGGCAGCAAGGCTCCGCAATGTGCGGGAATCATTCACACCGACTTTGAAAAAGGTTTCATCCGGGCCGAGGTAATCAAATATGATGATTATGTGACCCTCGGCAGCGAAAGCGCCGTGCGCGAGGCCGGCAAAATGGCCATTGAAGGGAAGAACTATGTGGTCAATGACGGCGACATTATGCACTTCCTCTTCAATGTCTGAGAATCAGCTCCCGGCGGCTGTTATTTAGCGTATAGAATATACGATGTCAAGGGTGCGAGAGTGCCCTTAAGAGACCCGGAGATCACTGTGAACTCCGCGCCGTTGGCAGCGTATGAGCCATCGGGGAGCGAGGTGGGCATATCGACGGATTGAGGCTCGGAGGTAAAGTTGACAAGCGCTTCGCCCGCCTTTCCGCGCTCTACCCCCGCCACGGCTCCGGCATTTGCCTTGACAACATTTTCGGGCTGCCCGTGCATGGCGCGTCGAAACTTGTTGACAGCCACAACTTCGGGGTGCTTAAACTCCTCATTTCCACGGGCCCCGACACGATTTCGGCCCCAGTAGTTCTGCCGGGTGCTTCCGGCTGGGCGGCTGAAGAAGAGAGGTGTGCCGTGCTGACGCGCGGCGAGAAACACCCATCCTATGCGTATCTGTTGATCCGTCAGTGCGGCCGATTCGTGCTCATTGGCATAGGTGTCGTGGCTTTCCACCCAGGTGACCAGTCGGTCAGGCGACGCCTTATGATGCCACGACAGAAGCGAGTCGGCGTCGAAATTACCCTGTTCAAGCACCTTGCGCAACGCGTGTCCATAGGAGCTCCCTGTCACGAGCATATATTCGGCATATTCATCCTCCTTGACGTTTAGATCCTGAAGCACTTCACCATAGATAAACAGCGAATCGGCCGGAAGCGCAAGCGCTACGCCATCTACGGACTCACGCCCCGTAGCCACATCCCAGAAATTATTGCGTTCGGCAAGAGAATCGAGCGGATCGGACGGAAGGCCGATATGCTTAGCAGTATCGTAGCGGAAGCCTCTGACTCCGAGGCTCAGAAGGTCGTTGACATAGGCAAGATAATATTTCTGAAAGTCGGGATTTTCAGTGTTGACGTCAGGAAGGCCGCCCATCTTGCCGGTGGTACACTGATAGCGGTCGTTATAGTCTGTTATATCCGTGAAGCCATTGGCGTGGAAGAGCTTGTCGTGACCGCCCACGGCGGCATCAAGGTCGGGAAGCACCGCGGTGTGGTCTACGGCCGTATGATTGGGGAGCACATCGACTATGACTTTCACATTATATTTTGCCGCCGAGTCCATCATAGCCTTGAATTGAGAGCGCGAGCCGAGCAGATAGTTGCCTATCTTCCAGTCAGTGGGCTGATAGTAATAATACCACTTGCCCATAACGGAATCGCCGGGCTGAGAAAAAAGAGCCAGACCCGCGCCTTCGCCCACAAAACAGGTGTTGGCCGGGGATGTCTGCACGTAGGCATAACCCGCTAGGGCGATCTCTTTCATATTAGCGGCAATGGTGTCGAAACTCCATGACCAGGCGTGCAGAATCACATCATCCTCAGTGGGTTCGGATGGGAGATGGGCCGGTTTTACCGTACAATTCGTGAGGGCCGCCAGCAGAACGGCAGCTGTGAGAAAACAGTATTTCATCAAAAAGAATTTAGGGAAAGAAGGGTGGTAAGTATGAATCCGGGAGCAGACTACATAAAGCAGAAATATGCAGTCAAGAGATAGATAATAGAAGCCGGGGCCACAAGCAAAAGCGAGTCAATACGGTCAAGAATCCCGCCATGGCCCGGCATAATCGAGCCGGAGTCTTTCACTCCGAGAGTGCGCTTGATGAGGCTCTCCACGAGGTCGCCCCAAGTGGCAAAGAGCGCCACCAAAAGCCCGAGCCCGCACATAACGGGCAGAGAAAAATCGGAGTAGATGCCGGGGAAACCGAGCTTAAAAATAAAGGCTGAGCCCACAGAGAAAACCACTCCGCCAATGAACCCCTCCCAAGTCTTGCCCGGTGAGATGCGCGGAATCAGTTTGTGGCGACCAATCATTGACCCCACGAGATATGCTCCGGTGTCAGAGAGCCATATCATCACAAACATAGCCAAAAGGAGATATCCGCCATTGACAAAGGAATAGTAGAACGACATCGAGGCCAAAGGCATTGCGATATACAGAACCCCCATATAGGCATAGGCTATATTAGTGAGGGGCGACTTTTCACGGGAATAAATCTGCATCACCGGGCGCAGTAGCAGATAGAGTAGGAATAAGAACAAGAGAATAGCCGATAGATTCGGGACGGCACATCCGGGGATATTGACCGTGGGGCATATAATCAAAATCATTCCGCCCACTATATCCACAATCTTGGAGACTCTTCTCTCACCGCCGTGGGGAGCATTGCTCAGCCCGAAAAATTCATTAAGTGCCAGAGCTCCGAGGAGAGACACAAGGGCCACAAAGCACCATCCGCCGACAATGACGGCGCCACATATTAAAGCTACATAAACCGCTCCTGAGAGAGCGCGTGTCACAAGATTATTCATACTCAAGCTATAACGTATAGAAATTTGGTCAGATATCAATTACAAGTCCCTCATCGGCCAGTATAGAATTGGGGAACACTTCGCGTGACTCCCGGAGCAGAATCTCCTCGCCGGTTTTAAGATATCGCTTCGAGAAGTGGCCGAGGATTAGCTTCTCGGCGCCGGCATCGCGAGCGTTTATCGCAGCTTGGCGAGCCGTGGAGTGGCCGCGCTCAGCGGCAAGAGCCTCGAAAGCGGTGCCATAGGTTGCTTCGTGATAGATGGTGTTGACTCCACTGAGATCTATGGGTATCCGGGGATTAGGCATAGTGTCGCTACAGTAGGCATAGCTACGCGCCGGAGTGGGGGGAGTGGTGAGAGCGGCATTGGGGATGACGGAGCCGTCAGGCTTCACATAGTCGGCCCCCTCCTTGATTCCCTGCAGAAGGCTCACCGGGATTTGATGGAATTTGACCATATCGCCGCGCAGATGGCGCAAACCCTGTTTCTCCCGGAATATATAGCCGGTGCAGTCGATGCGGTGGTAGAGCGGATAGGTTTCCACAGTGAGCCCGCGGTCCTCATACACAATGCGCCGTTCACCGGGCTCGATGATGTCATATTCGAGGCGGAACGACGACTGACGGTTGAAGAAACTCATCCACTCGTCGAGCAACTCGACTCCTTTTCGGAAAGCGTGGACCGTGACCACTCCTTCAGTGTGGTGGAGCGACATTGTGGAGAGCAGCCCCGGCAGGCCGAAGAAGTGGTCGCCATGGAGGTGGGAGATAAAAATATGATTCAGGCGTGAAAACTTGAGTCCCAGGCGGCGGAATTGCGCCTGGGCCCCCTCGCCACAATCAATCATGAAGAGCTTGTCGCGAAAATCCACAACCTGACAGGTCTGATTGTGACGACTTGTCTGTGTGGCCGACGAGCATCCGAGTATGCTGACCGAAAAGTGGCTCATATCATTTGGCCTCCGGACGTGCTATTTTGTCTTTCTGAGCTCGTTTGGTCATATTCTCAATACGAGCCTTAGTGTCGGGGTGAGATGAGAACATTTTAGTTAATCGCGATGGTGTGCCACCTTGAGCTTCGAGCTGCTGCATCTTTTCAAAGGCAAGCACCATCGCCCAGGGATTCTTGCCGTTTTGCTTCAGGAAGTCATAGCCGAAATCGTCGGCCTCAGTCTCCTGCTTGCGGGAGTAGCTTGCCCCCATAAGGGATGTTGAAAGCTCGCCAAGCTGAGAGTCGGTGAGGGCAGCCACCTTGTTGGAAGTAGCGGCAATAGCGTCTTTGGCAGCCGATGTGAGGAGAGTCTGCTTAAACTGCTTTTTGGAGTGATGGCAAGCCACGTGGCCTATTTCGTGGCCGATGATGCCGAGCAATTCGTCGTCGCTCATCATATCCATCAGCGAAGAGAACACTCGAACGCTGCCATCGGGACAGGCAAATGCATTGATGTCTATCACCTTGTATACCTTAAAGTTGAGAGGGATACCATCGGCATTCGTAAGACCTTCGGTGAGACGAGTCAGACGTATGGCATAGGGGTCGTCGGCAGCAGCCACGGGGTTGTTTTTGTCCATCCAGTCAACAGACTCCTTTACATAGTCAGCCATCTGAGCATCGGTCAGCGTGATGGCCTGTGCGGTTTTGCCGATGGCCTGAGCCGCACGGCCGATATTAAACTGTGCCGATGCGTGAGTGCCGGCAGCGAGTGCAAGGGTCAGAAGAATAGCTTTAAATTTCATAAGGATAAGAAAACAAATGGTTGAGTAGTATGATATTTTTTTTGAATCTATTGTGCATATCTTGTAAAGCGACCCGAAGCCAATCCCTGCTGCAAAGCTTTCATGCGTTGGGATGAGGTGCCGTGTGTAAACGAGTCGGGCACCGAGTATCCGCGGGCCTTCTTCTGCAGATAATCGTCGCCGATTTTCTGAGCCGCGTCGATGGCCTCCTCAATGTCGCCGGGTTCAAGCGAACCAAACATTTTATTATCGTGATGGGCCCATACGCCGGCATAATAGTCAGCTTCGAGCTCGAGGGCCACACTAACACGATTGGCATCCGCCTCGCTCATCCTACTCATACGCGAGTGGGCATCCTCGAGGGTGCCAAGCAGATGCTGCACGTGATGCCCCACTTCGTGGGCTATCACATAGGCGTAGGCAAAGTCGCCATCGGCGCCGAGGGTGCTGTGCATCTGAGTAAAGAAAGACAGGTCGATGTAGACAGTCTCGTCGGCCGAGCAGTAGAACGGGCCGGTGGCTGATGTTGCGTTGCCACACCCACTGCTGACAGCATCCGTGAAGAGCACAAGCGTCGGGGGAGTGTACTCAAGACCCTTTTCGGCAAAGAGTTTTGTCCACACATCCTCTGTGCCTGCCAAAATTTTGCGTGAGAAGGTGGCCAGCGCCTCCTCTTCTGCCGAGGGAGTGTAATCCTGCTGTGAGGACACAGAGTCAAACTGCCCCATTCCGGCACTGATTATGTCAAGCGGTGTTCCACCCGAAAGCCAGGCGATGAGAGCAGCGATAATCACTGCGCCGATGCCGCCCCCTAATTTAAGGCCGGCTCCACCGCGCTGCCCGCGGCGGTCACTAACATTCGAACTTTCACGTCGTCCGTTAAGATTCATATCTACTGAAAGATTCAGGGACACACGCTTTGCCGTGTTTCAATAGTGCAAAGCGGTGTCCCTTGTATGGTCTGTAAAGGATTATTTCTTAGAGCTAATCATATTCCACACGCCCGAGCTTGCAAGCGCACCGAGGCAGGGAGCCACAATGAAGAGCCAAAGCTGCGACAGAGGCACACTGTTGCCATCAATAGCAGCAAAGACTGCGGGAGCGATAGAACGGGCGGGGTTGACTGAAGTGCCTGTGATGGGAATGCAAGCGATGTGAACGAGCACCAGGCAGAGGCCAATAGCCAGACCGGCAAGATTGCCGGCACCCTGCTTGGAGTCGGTGGTGCCGAGCACAGTGAGCACAAACACAAATGTAAAGACAAACTCAGCGATAAACGCAGGAGCCAAGTTGCCGTCGGCAAAAGAGTTGGCACCGTTGGTGGTGGTATCATTAAACACTGTTGCGCCGACTTCATTACCGGTGTGGACAAGAGCGTAGAGGATAGCAGAGCCAATGAATGCGCCAATCACCTGGAAGATCATATATTTCACGGCCTCATCACCTTTCATGCGGCCGTTGGCCCATACGCCAAGAGTGATGGCAGGATTGATGTGGCAGCCTGAAATACCGCCAATTGTGTATGCCATAGCCACTACGGAAAGACCGAAAGCCATAGCCACGCCGAGGGTGGAGACACCATAGCCGGTGGTGCCGAGACCGATGCCGGCAAAGATTGCGCTACCGCAACCCATGAGGACGAGAACTGCCGTCCCAATCATCTCTGCGAGATACTTTTTCATTGTGATAATGTGTGTAAATAGATTAATAAAAAACAAGCGATATTAACAAGTATCGCCAACTACGGCAAAGGTAGTGAAAATTTGTAAAATAATCAAGCTCTCGCGTGAAAAAATCCGATTCTCCCTTCCGCAAGGGAACCTCAGGTCGGGGCGGGTTGCAATTGTCGCGTAGAAATTGTATCTTTGCAGTATCATATAATCAGATACGCAAATGAAAACTACCGCTTTAATTGTGACTTTGGCTTTGACGGTGCCGTCAGCGGCATTGGCCTGCACCTCACTCGTGGCTGGAAAGAACGCCACCCCCGACGGGTCGGTGCTTGTGACTTACGCTGCCGATTCACACACTCTATATGGCGAACTCTATCATACACCCGGTGGCATTCACGCCCCCGGGGAGATGCGCGATGTGGTAGAATGGGACACAGGTAAGTATCTCGGACAGATACCTCAGCCGGAACGCACTTACACTACTCTCGGCAATATGAACGAGCATGGGCTGACAATAGTGGAGAGCACTTGGGGCGGCCGCGAAGAGCTCGTGGATACCACCGGACTGATTGACTACGGCTCGCTCATCTATATAGCTCTGGAGCGCTCGCGCACCCCGCGGGAGGCCATTAAGGTGATGACCGATCTTGTGAAGGAGTATGGCTATTGCTCGGAGGGTGAATCGTTTACCATTGCCGACGCCAACGAGGCGTGGATTATGGAAATGATTGGCAAAGGGGGCAAGGAAAAAGGTGCGGTGTGGGTGGCTCGCCGTGTGCCTGACGACTGTATCTCCGGCCATGCTAACTTTCCACGCATCCACCGCTTCCCGCTTAAGGACAAGGAGAACACTCTGATGTCGGCCGACGTCATCACGTTTGCCCGCAAACAGGGTTATTTTTCAGGCAAGGATGAGGATTTCAGCTTCTCCACAGCCTATTGCGAGCTCGACGGCACCGCTACTCGCGGCTGCGATGGCCGTGTGTGGAGCTATTTCAACCGTTTTGCCGACGGTATGGACCGCTATCTGCCGTGGATTATCGACTCCGAGGGGGAGGTGATGCCTCTTTGGGTTAAGCCTGACCGCAAGGTGAGTGTCAACGATATGAAATGGGCCATGCGCGACCATTTTGAGGGGACTCCGATGGATATGACCCAGGATATTGGTGCCGGTCCATATGCAGTGCCTTATCGCTGGCGCCCGATGACATTTAAGGTTGACGGCGTCGAATATCTCAACGAGCGCGCCATTGCCACACAGCAGACAGGTTTCTCACTCGTAGCGCAGATGAACAATGCTCATCCTGCGGCTATGAAAGGAATCCTTTGGTTTGGCGTTGACGACACCAACACGTGTGTCTATGTGCCCGTCTACTGCTCGATGACCCGTGTGCCGAAAGAGTTTGCCGTGGGCAACGGCGATATACTCACCCTGTCGTGGGACGCTGCCTTCTGGGTGAACAAC
>JAFLRW010000323.1 GCA_022511285.1 Duncaniella sp. | reverse complement strand
CTCCATCTCATGGTACAGATCGTTACCCTCTCTGGTACGCTCGCCTACACCGGTAAATACGGAATATCCGCTGTGCTCCGTCGCGATATTACGAATCAACTCCTGAATCAATACGGTCTTACCTACGCCGGCACCGCCGAACAGACCAATTTTACCACCCTTCTGGTAAGGGCAGAGCAGGTCAACGACCTTAATACCGGTCTCCAAAAGTTCCTGTGCCGTGGACTGCTCCTCAAATGCCGGAGCCGGTCTGTGAATCGGCTCATGTCCTACGTCGGTAGGCGCCGGCTTATTATCAATCGGTTCACCCAGAACGTTAAAGATACGTCCCAGTGTATTCTCACCAACGGGGACCGTGATCGGAGCGCCTGTCGCAACTGCGTCCATGCCTCTCACAAGTCCGTCGGTAGAACCCATAGCGATACATCTAACGGTATCGTCACCCAGATGCTGTGCCACTTCCACGACCAATTCTCCCTCTTCTTTGAGCGGAATCTTGAT
>JAFLRW010000322.1 GCA_022511285.1 Duncaniella sp. | reverse complement strand
CTTTTCATTTTCAATCTTTTCATAACGGGTGAGACGAGCTGAAGAGAAACTTATCCATTTGCCGTCTTCAGCACGCACGATGACCGGAAGGGGAATGCGGTAGACATGACTGAAAGGCACTTCCCATCCGTAGCCGTCGCCAAGGTGATGAAAGATGGTCTCCTTCACATCAAGGTCGCCCGAAGCCTCTTCATGCATTTCTTTGGCTACTTCGCTTTTGTCCTCGTCAGACATCAGGGGGACACCACCGTTTTGAGCATATCCGGAAAATCCGAAAATGCCGACGAGCAAAAGAAACAAAATATATTTTAATGTCTTGGTCATAGAAAAAATCAATAAATACAGACGGCTATAACATTATTGTCTACATCTGCCAACCCACCCTTGATATCAATGAAATTTTCGGTTGAGTCAGCAGAGCGATAAGAGATACGTCCGCTATTGAGCACCGAAATGAGCGGGGCATGATTTTTCAAAACGGTGAAACTGCCCATAGCCCCCG
>JAFLRW010000321.1 GCA_022511285.1 Duncaniella sp. | reverse complement strand
AGGTGCGTGTCGAAATGTCTCCTTACGATTTGTCAAAAGGGCGTATAGCATTCCGCTACAAGTAAGTTCCCCGATAATCCGAATCAATATTAACAAAACATACTAAACGAAAAAACAAAATGAAAGTAAGAGCATCTGTTAAGAAACGCACCCCCGACTGCAAAATAGTCCGTCGAAAGGGCCGTCTTTATGTGATCAACAAGAAAAATCCTAAGTTCAAAATGCGTCAGGGTTGATCTCCGACCGTTGGACTGTGATTTACAAAGACAGAAAAACCAGAAAACATAGCAAAGAAAAATTAAAAAATTACTATGGCAGTAAGAATCGTGGGAGTTGACCTCCCCCAGAACAAAAGAGGTGAAATCGCCTTGACATACATTTTCGGTATCGGCCGCAGCTCTGCCAAGAGCGTCCTCGAAAAAGCCGGCGTTGATGTAAACATCAAGGTTAAAGATTGGACCGACGATCAGGCCGCAAAGGTACGTGAAGTGATCGGTTCCGA
>JAFLRW010000320.1 GCA_022511285.1 Duncaniella sp. | reverse complement strand
TGCGCTCCGCGCAGCGCAACGTCAGGCGCCCGCGGTCCGGGCGGAGCGAGCGCACCGTGAGCAGCGTCAGGCGGCCGTCGCGCCACGCCATGTCCAGCTCGTAGCCGCCGCGCAGGCGCACGCCGCGCAGTTCGCCTCCGGCGCGCCACGCCTCTGGCAGGGCCGGCAGCAACGTGGCCTCGGCCTCGCCCCCCTCGGTCAGCTCCGACTGCACCAGCATCTCGATGACGCCCGCCGTGCCGCCGAAGTTGCCGTCAATCTGGAACGGCGGATGGGCGCAGAAGAGGTTGGGATATGTTCCGCCGCGATGGCGTCCGTCGGGCATTACGGCAGGTTGCAGCAGGTTGCAGAGCAGTCTGTATGCGCGGTCGCCGTCGCCGCTGCGTGCCCAGAAGTTGACCTTCCATGCCCGTGACCAGCCCGTACCCTCGTCGCCGCGGCGTTCCAGAGTGCGGCGGCAAGCCTCGATGAGTTCGGGCGAGCGCGAACGGGTAATCTCAGTG
>JAFLRW010000032.1:269-13942 GCA_022511285.1 Duncaniella sp. | reverse complement strand
CAAATGAGAAACAGAAGAAGACAGCCAGGGCATCAGCCCACAGCTCCACGCAGACAAAGTTGCCGGAGAAGAACATGGGCAGGAATACAAACAGATTCTTCACCCACTGCTGTGGACGGATGAGTTTAATATAAGAGAGCGCGTGCATTTCAGGCGATTACGATGGGGAAAATCAGATGTTGATGTTGATGTCGATAGCCGTAGTGGTGGCTGACGAGGAGCCGATGTGGAGGCGATATGCGCCGGGGCGTGTTGTCATCCGTGATGTGGCATGATCATAGGTGGCAAAATGAGCCTCGGTGAGCGGGAATGTCACTTCCACAGTCTGTCCGGCGGGGATGTTCACTCGACGGTAGGCCCGAAGCGTCTTCACGGGTCCGGAGGGGTCGGCCGGATTTGAGAGATAGACCTGAACCACCTCGTCGCCATCGCGAGAGCCTGTGTTGGATACAGGGACTGTGAGCGTAAGATTAGTGCCGGAGCCTGTTATCTTCGGAGTGCCGTATGTGAAGGTGGTGTAGCTGAGGCCGTGGCCGAAGGGATAGAGCGGAGTGCCTCGGAAATAGCGGTAAGTGCGGCCGTCCATTGAATAATCCTCAAAATCGGGCAGCTGGGAATCATCGCGGTAGAACGTGATTGGAAGACGGCCGGCGGGATTGTAGTCGCCGAAGAGCACCTCGGCCACAGCCTGTCCGCCCGCCTGCCCGGGATACCAAGCCTGAAGGATGGCAGCGCAGAGGGAGTCTTCAGGCGCAAGAGCCACAGCCGAGCCTGAGCAGTTGACCAACACCACCTGCTTGCCGGCCTCATAAGCGCGGCGGATGAGGTCGCGCTGCACTGTGGGGAGCTCGATGGTCTCACGGTCGCCGCCTCGGAATCCGGGCACAGAGACTTTCATCTCCTCACCCTCGAGTTTTGGCGATATACCCCCGGCAAAGATGACAATGTCGGCGTCGGCAAAATCAATCACCTCACGCGACGGCGCCAGAATGTCAAACTGCAGTGTGGCAATATCATCAAAATGGGTATAGTCAAGTGAAATCTTCACGGGGACACCTTTTTTGCCGCTAAACATATAGGACCCCGTATGGGCGTTTCGGCCACCGGGCTCGCGGCGTATCACTTCGCGGCCGTCCACGGTGACCACCTCGCGGCCCTTGCCACCCTTGAGGTCGATGATATAGTCGCCATCTTCGGCAGGAACGAAGGTCCCCTCATAGCGGGCTGTAAAGTCGGTGAGGTTCACTCCGGGCGCAAAGACCGTGGCCCCGCCGGTGTCGAAATTGAGCGGGAGTGTGTAGGTGGCCGTGGCGGCGGGAGAGCCTTCAGGGGTCCCGTTCCAGTAGGTTGCTTTCATGCCTCCGTCGAAGAGATTGAACACCGACACCTTGTCGGCGCTCACCACGTGGTCGCAGCCGCGCAGATAGCGGGCATCGGGATAGTAGGCGCGAATGCCGTCGAGGATGGTGGTGGTGAAGGTCGGGAAGCCGTTATAGTTGCCCCACTGCATTGCGGAGTCAACGGCGTTGGGGCCCATCACTAATATCTTGCGTCCCGATTTGGGAAGAGGAAGAATGCCGTTGTTCTTGAGCAGTGTCATTGACTTGCGGGCCATATCGAGGGCTATGCGGCGATGCTCGGGGATGTCGACTGTAGTGGCCACGCAGAGAGTGTCCCAGGGCACCGGAGCGGCGTCAATCTCGCCAAGGCGGAAACGCTCGGTGAGCACACGGAGCACGGCGGCGTCAATCTGAGCCTCGGAGATAAGCCCTTGGTCATAAGCGGCGCGAAGATTCTTGAAAAGAGGACCACACTCCAGATCGGTGCCCGAGGCCACGGCATCGGCTCCGGCCTCCGGCTCAGTGGCGTGAGTGTGATGTCCCCAATCCACCACAAAATCGCGCATTGCCCAGCAGTCGGTGACTATGACGCGGTCATATCCCCACTCGTTGCGCAAAATCTGAGTGAGCAGCCTCTTGTTGGAGCAGCAAGGCTCCCCCTCAAAGCGATTGTAGGCACACATCACCTGCGCCACGCCCGAGTCGACAAGCACCTTAAACGCCGGCAGATATGTCTCCCAAAGGTCGCGCGGGTCAATATCGCGTGCATCAAACGTATGGCGGTTCCACTCCGGTCCGCTGTGCACGGCAAAGTGCTTTGCGCCGGCAAGGGTCTTCATATACGGCAGATTGCGCGGTCCCTGCAATCCCTCCACCACGGCTGCGCCCATAGTGGATGTGAGCCACGGGTCTTCACCGTATGTCTCCTGGCCGCGGCCCCAGCGGGGATCGCGAAAGATATTGACGTTTGGAGTCCAAAACGCAAGCCCTTCATAACGGTTGATGCCGTCGCCACGGCTGCGAAATTCATTAAACTTTGCTCGAGCCTCATCGCTGACCATCGTAAATGCCTCGCGCACAGCAGCATCGTCAAACGTAGCGGCCATACCTATAGCCTGCGGCAACACCGTTGCCGTGCCGGCACGGGCCACTCCGTGGAGAGCCTCACTCCACCAGTTGAACTGAGGGATGTCGAGCCGCTCTATGGCGGGTGATGCATCCATCATCAGCGAAATCTTCTCATCGAGGGTGAGACGCGAGAGCATCTCCTCGGCCTTTGCGCGATGGGGGTCTGTAGTGTCGGCCATGACACCGAGCGTTAGGCTGACGGCTATGGCTGTGAGTGAGAGTTTTTTCATAGTTTTCATGGATAAGGTTTTGACTTATAACGACTGCAAAGATACGCAAAAAAATCACGAACTACTTACTCCGACAGACAAAAAGTTTTTTTGAGTAAAAAAACGAGGATGCTTCAGACACCCTCGTTCATGTATTCTGTGGATTTACCACAAAGCTATGTCAACATCTTCTTCAGAAGTCAACACCTAAGTTAATTGCAAAATATCCTACACCGAGGCCGCCATCATAAGAGAATTCATCCATGCGAAACAGGGTGCCTCCGATACCGAGGTTCAGACCGAGTTTGTCGGTGATGGCATATCGTGCGCCAACTTTCGGGCTATAAAACAGACCCTGTTCGCCGGCTACGGAATAACCGAGTTTCAGGTCGGCAAAGAAACCCCATCGGCCAAAGCTGTAGAAATCTGACCGCACATCGGCAAATAATGGGAGAGCCGATTCTCCATAGCTGGTAAGATTCCAATAGGCTACGCCGGCACCCACAAACAAATAGTTGGGAATCACCTGATAGCCGTGGGTGGTGCTGACTGTAAACATACTTAAGTTGTAATCTTCGTAGTCTGTGTATTTTGTCGTGGCTATGGAATAGCCGACCTCTACAAATCCGCGGTAACCTCTTGAAATTTCAACATTGTCGCCTGTCAGATTTAAATCCGACGCATTGTTGACTCTCTCAATGTCGAGAAACTGTGCTTTTGCCGACATTACAACTGAAAGAATAGCGGCAAATATAAACAATCTCTTCATAATCATATAATTTACATTATGAGTTATACCCGGTTTACTCCTCGTCCTTTACAAGATTGAACTTTGTTGAGATTTCTTTCTGATCGATAACCTGACGCAGATTGAAGCGACGTGTTTGAGGTATATAACCGGGGCGCTCGCATTTGACCTCTATCTGCACGTTGCCCGAATTTTCGTGTGACAACCCTCGGATATCAAATGACTCGGTAGACTCGTATGGAGTTGTTCCCAAATATGTTGCGTTGGTGTTTTTAACATCAGGTGTTGACGACACAACGCGCCAGTACACGTCGGCACCGGCAGGACGTGATTCCACATTCCAGCGGATTATAGTGCTTTCGAGGGCTGTATTACCGTCACCTTTGACCTGCGCCGTGGGCTGTTGGTCGGCACGTTTCGGTGTTTTGAGGTAACCTGCTATGCCGTCCCAATTTATATCTTTGAGAGCATAAGCAAATGCCTTATTCAGCATGATGCTTACAGACGTGTTTTTATCGGGTGCAACATAACGACCGCGCACAGTCTGACGCATCAATATCTCGTTGTCGGGATTGGAAAGAGTGTAAGCCATCTCTACCACACCACGGTCAGAAGTGCCGTTGCCGAGAACAACCTTGAAATTGAGCACATCCACGCGCAGAGAATAGTCTGACTCCAAATTGCCTCCCACACTAATACCCAATGAACGGGCATAGAGCGCAGTGGACTGATTTACAAATGTCTTAATCGAAGGATCAACGTTTACTCTGCTGTAGTCACGCATGTATTGACGTACATTATAGGACGCCTCTGAAGCATCTATGACAGCCCTGTCTTCTATATTTGACGACACATAAATATCCAATCCATGAGTCAGATTATTGTAGTGTGTATCCGGTGTTGCATCACAGTCAAGATGAATGTTGAATGTCGTAACCTGCGGAGTGGAAGTGATCTGCTTTTTTGCAATGGCGCACGAACTGATGGATGCAGACATCATCAATGCCGCCATTAATTTAATCAATTTCATATTCGATCTGAGATTTTATCGGGTTGTTTTGATGGAGATGAGTTTGGCCGAAACGGTGGATGAGAATTCCACTTTGTTGTGGCCTGCGTTGTTCACACGTGATATTACTACCGGCTCTACAACACCGTCGGCATTGTAATCTTTTGCGGCGCGGATAATGCGTGCCATAGCTACACGACGGGCAAATTCCTCACCGTCCGGCACTTCGGTCAGACTTGCATTCAAGTCAGAGGTAAAATATCCCAGTGAGGCAGCGCCCGAGAAAGCTGATAAAGTCCAGAAGCCATCCTTACCCAAAGAGAATACATAAGCAAAGTCATTATCACCGCTGGTTATTCTGATTCTTTTGTTTTTATATTCGCAGATAACCGAGGCCGTTTCCGTTATCGTGTTCAACACATCGTATTGACCACTGGTGAGATTGAGATCGTCAACAGACACAGCCGAGGCGGTGCTAACGGCGCGGGGAATGACCAGGTAGCTGCGCCCGCCGGCACATGACGACAACATTGCAGCCGCTGCGACAACCGAAGCAGCCGTCAGAAATTTTAGAAAAGAAAATTTCATAGTGATTTAAGATGCCTTGGTCCTCTCCTCGTCGGCTTTATAAAATTAGTAAAAAAAGAAGACGTGAGAGTCTGTACCGTTGCCCTTCACGTTTTCCAAGGCTCTCGCATTGCCCGTTTGAATAGAAGGACAACGCCGAAGCCCACGTCTGTATGAAATGTATATGTTGAAATCCTCCCGGACTTCAAAAGGTCACAAGTCATACCACGAGGACATCTACCGTTGCCAATTCTTGATTCAAACGTTGAATTTGCGAGATTCTGGAAAACCAAGAATAAGCGTAAGTAAACGCCTTCAAAAAAAATGTCTGCATGCCCACCCTCTAACCCAATCGGGCTTCGATGAGTAATATGCGTCGCAAAATTATAAATAAAAATTTAATTTAGCAATAATTACAACGGTCAAATTTTTAATAGGCATTTTCAGTGACACTGCATCAAAAAATTCACTACCTTTGCGGAAAAATATGAACAGATATTCACACTGCGGGATTAATCCGCTGCGCATCATATTCCTGTTGTCACTCTTTCTGACCGGCGGCTGCCTGTGTGCCGTTGGGCAGATTGTCGACACTGTCGGAGGCGAGGAAATCAAGGTGGACACCGACAGTGTGCGCCGCGAGTTTGACCGCGGCCCGTATTTCGGACTGTATAAAGACAATTATTTCATCTTCGGCCCGCCTGTCGGGCAGCCTATCCGACGTGACAACACGAATATCAAGTTTCAGATATCTATATCACAGCGTCTGACGAGAAGTACACTCCCCTTAGGCACGTATCTGTTTCTCTTCTACTCCCAGAAATGCTTTTGGAACGTGCTTCAAAACTCTATGCCGATGACCGACCTCAATTTCAATCCCGGCATAGGTCTGACAAAGCCTCTCTTTGTGAGAAATCGCTTTGTGGGGAGAATCAATCTAATCTTAGAGCACGAATCCAATGGCCGCGACGGCACCGCGTCGCGCTCCTGGAATCGTGTGTCATTGAGCGGGAGCATCCTTGTCGACCCCCAGGTGATGGTCCACGCCAAGTTCTGGATTCCTATTATTGACGGCTCCGAAAACCCCGATATCCTCGACTACTGCGGCATCTATCAGATGGGGTGCAGCTACACATCGCTCAACCGTCGCTTCGGCCTGTCGGCCACTCTCGTGAAACGCAAAGGGTGGAATCTCAACTACAACACCATCATCGAGTTCAACTATCGTATCTTCAAGCGCGATAATCAATATCTCTTCCTGCAGTATTACAACGGCTACGGCGAGGGGCTCCTGGCTTTCCGCGAGTTTCATTCGCAGCTGCGTGTGGGCCTCGTCATTAAGCCGCGACTGTTCAGCGACTTCTAATCAGACCTCCTGACGGAACAGCTTTTTATTGGTCAAAAACGGAATAATTAGCGCAATTAGGGCGAAAACAGCCATTTTTATTGTCTATTTAGTCCACTCTATAGATATTTTTAATTAATTTTGCGCAACTTTTGACCTCATTGTAGAAGAAATCAACACATTAAATAGGTATAATTTATAGACGAAAAAGAGACAATGAAGCGTATCTCGTCACAACTAAGCGGCATCGGCCTCCTCGTGGCCGTGGCCGTAGCGCTCCCGGGATGTTCCGGCAAGCAGGATCAGATGCAGCAGATGATGCTGATGCAGCAGCAGGCACCCTCAATAGCCGTGCTGACTCTCTCACCCGAGACCACCAATCTGCAAACCACCTTCCCCGCCACCATCAAGGGCAAGACCGACATTGAAATCCGCCCGCAGGTGACAGGTTTCATCACCAAAGTCCACGTCGACGAGGGTCAGCGTGTGCGCAAGGGGCAGGTGCTCTTCACCCTTGACCAGGTGCAGTTCAACGCTGCCGTTGACCAAGCCCGCTCGGCTGTCAATTCGGCCCAAACCGCTGTCAACACCGCGCGCATGACCGCCGACTCCAAGAAAGCGCTCCGCGAGAAAAACATCATCTCTGAGTATGAATATCAGCTCTCACAGAACTCTCTGGCCCAGGCCGAGGCCCAGCTGGCCAACGCCAAAGCAGCCTTAGTGACAGCCCAGAAAAACCTCGCCTATACAGTGGTGACAGCCCCCTCCGACGGTGTAGTGGGGACTATCCCCAATCGCGAAGGCTCATTGGCATCACCCTCGAGCATGCAGCCTCTCACCACCGTGAGCGACAATTCTCAAGTCTATGCCTACTTCTCGCTCACCGAGAAAGACCTTCTCAATATGACCGACGACGGCGCCGGCACCATTGACGCTGCCATCAAGAGTATGCCTGCCGTGCAGCTCCGCCTCAACGACGGCTCAATCTATCCCTACGAAGGAAAAGTTGCCACCGTGTCGGGCGTCATCGACAACAACACCGGCTCCTCAAGCGTGCGCGCCCTCTTCCCCAACCCCCAGGGTGTGCTCCGCAGCGGCGGCACAGGCCAGGTGATTATGCCTAACATCCACAACGATGCCATCGTAATCCCCCAAAAGGCCACATTTGAGCTCCAGGACAAGAAATTTGTGTTCGTGGTCAACGATTCCAACAAGGTTGTCTCCACTCCAATCGTCATCGAGCCGATTAACGATGGCAAGACCTTTGTGGTGACATCAGGCCTGAAGGCAGGCGACCGCATCGCCATCGAAGGCGTCGGCACCAAGCTTCAGGAGGGTATGACCATCAACCCCACTGACCCCGCGGCTACCGCACAGCAGCCCCAACAGGCTCCGCAGCAGTAAATCGCCGCTCACTTCTCCCCATCCTCCACGGAACTCTAACAGAACTACGTAAACAGAAAATTTCTGATGAAACTCGATACATTTATTAATAGGCCTGTGCTCTCGACGGTGATTTCCATCTTCATCGTCCTGCTTGGTCTGATTGGGCTCTTTGCGCTGCCGGTAACCCAGTTCCCGGACATTGCGCCCCCCACCATCCGCGTTTCCACCACCTACACCGGTGCCAATGCCCAGGCGGTGCTCAACTCCGTGATAGCCCCTCTTGAGGAGTCTATTAACGGCGCCGAGGGTATGACCCACATGGAATCTACCGCCACCAACACCGGCTCGGCCGACATCACCGTCTACTTTGAGCAAGGCTTTGACCCCGATATGGCTGCCGTCGACGTGCAAAACCGTGTAGCAAAGGCTCAAAACCTCCTCCCCGCCGAGGTCACACAGGTGGGTGTGCTGACTCAGAAACGTCAGACATCAATGCTCCTCAACGTGGCCCTCTACGACAAGAGCGGCCGCTACTCGTCGGAGTTCATTGACAACTATGCCAAAATCAACGTCATCCCTCAGCTGCAACGTGTGTCAGGTGTGGGCGACGTGATGAGCTTCGGTGCCGACTACTCAATGCGCATTTGGCTCAAACCTGATGTAATGGCCCAATACGGCCTTGTCCCCACAGATATCGCTTATGCCCTTTCAGAGCAGAACATCGAAGCCGCGCCCGGCTCGTTTGGCGCACAGGGCGACCAGAGTTTCCAATACACCATAAAATATAGAGGTCGCCTTACTGTCCCTGAGGAGTTTGAGAATATCGTAGTTGCCGCCAAGCCCTCCGGCGAGGTGCTCCGTCTTGGCGACGTGGCCACCGTAGAGCTCGGGCGTGTCACCTACGGCTTCTCCAACTCTCTCAACGGATACCCCGCCACTTCGGCCATCGTGTTCCAGACCGCAGGCTCTAACGCCACACAGATTATCAAAGACTGTCTGAAGGTGGTAGACAACATGAAGAAGGACCTCCCGGCCGGTCTTGAGTTTGCAATCCCGATGAACAACAACGACTTCCTCGATGCGTCGATCCACGAGGTGATTAAGACCCTCATCGAGGCGTTCATCCTGGTGTTCTTTGTTGTGTATGTGTTCCTCCAGGACATCCGCTCCACCATCATCCCGGCCATTGCCATCCCTGTGGCGCTTGTGGGCACATTCTTCTTCATGAACATCATCGGGTTCTCCATCAACCTCATCACCCTGTCGGCCCTTGTGCTTGCGATTGCCATTGTGGTCGACGATGCCATTGTGGTGGTTGAGGCGGTCCATGCCAAGCTCGACGTGGGCTACAAGAGTGCCCGCAAGGCCTCTATCGACGCAATGAGCGAGATTGGCGGCGCCATCATATCCATCACGCTTGTGATGATGCTGGTGTTCATCCCGGTGTCGTTTATGAGCGGCACCACGGGTGTGTTCTACCGTCAGTTCGGTCTCACCATGGCTATAGCCATCGGTCTGTCGGCCCTCAACGCCCTCACCCTCTCTCCGGCTCTCTGCGCGGTGTTCCTCAAAGGCCACGATGACTCCACCCTCAAGGAGCGCATGGGCACAGCCTACAAGGCTGCCGGTGAGGCTGTGGCAGGTCAGGCCAAACGTCGGTTCACTCTTAATCTTCCCCCTTTGGTCACCGGCATTTTCCTTGCCGCCACCATTACGTTCATGGTGCTCGGATGGTATAGCATGGAGCAACCCCTGCATATGGTCATCGCCTCGGTCTGCGCCATCATCACCATCCTCGGCATTTTCAGCGAAAGATTCCACAAAGGCTTTGAGATAGGTTTCAACCGCGTCCTCAAGGTCTACAATAAATGCACAGCCTTCTTTATCCGCCATAAGATACTCTCATTCTCGATAGTAGGTGTGGCCGTGGCGGCGCTGGTATGGCTTATGAACATTACCACCTCCACCCTTGTGCCCACCGAAGATACCGGCGTGCTTTTCTGTATGGTCGATATGCCCCCGGGCACCTCGCAGGAACGCACCGAAGAGATGCTCAACAAGGTGGATGCCATCCTGGCTCAAGTGCCTGAGATTGAATACCGTATGAAAATTGCCGGCTACTCATTTATGGCCGGACAGGGCAATACCTACGGCACATTTATCATCAAGCTCAAAAACTGGGAGGAGCGCAAGCAGGCCGACCAAGTGTCGCAAGCGGTGCTCGGCAAGCTCTATGCAATGACCGGCGGTGCCATCAAGGATGGCCGCGTGGTGTTCTTCGCGCCCCCTATGATTTCAGGATATTCTCTCACCAACGGTTTTGAACTCAAGATGCAGGACAAGACCGGCGGCGACATCAACGAATTCTTCAATGTGGTGCAGGGATTCCTCGCTCAGCTGATGGCTCAGCCCGAAGTTCAGGTGGCTATGACCACGTTCAACCCCACCTTCCCACAATATATGCTTGACATTGACGCCGCAAAATGTAAGCAGGCCGGTCTCTCACCCAAGGATATTCTCACCACCCTTCAGGGCTATTATGGCGGCATGTATGTGTCAAACTTCAACCGCTTCGGTAAGATTTACCGTGTGATGATGCAAGCCGCCCCGGAGGCCCGTGTAAACCCCGAGACCCTCTCGGCCATCAAGGTGCGCAACGGTGCCGAGATGGCTTCAATCAGCAACTTTGTGACGCTGACCAAGGTATATGGCCCCGACCTGCTCAACCGCTTCAACATGTTCCAGTCTATCTCCGTGACAGGCCAGCCTGCTCCCGGCTACACATCGGGCGACTGCCTCGAGGCCATCGCTCGTGTGGCCCAAGAGACTCTCCCCCCGGGCTACGGCTATGAATACTCCGGCATGACACGCGAGGAGGCTTCAAGCGGAGCAGGCTCCACCACAGCCATTATCTTCGGACTCTGTCTGCTGTTCGTCTACCTTCTCCTCTCGGCTCAGTATGAGAGTTACATTCTCCCCTGGGCGGTGATTCTCTCAATTCCGTTCGGTCTGATGGGCACCTTCATCTTCGCTCAGATTTTCGACATCTCCAACAATATCTACCTGCAGATTGCGCTGATTATGCTCATCGGTCTTTTGGCCAAGAACGCCATCCTTATCGTAGAGTTTGCCGTGGAGCGTCGCCGCACGGGTATGTCAATCGTCAATGCCGCCATCCAGGGTGCCACTGCCCGTCTGCGCCCCATTCTTATGACCTCGCTGGCTATGATTATCGGTCTGCTCCCGATGATGTTTGCCACCGGAGCCGGCGCTAACGGCAACCGCGCTCTCGGCACAGGCTCCATTGGAGGTATGTTCATCGGTATGATTCTTCAAGTGCTCATTGTGCCCGCCCTCTTCGTCCTCTTCCAGAAACTGCAGGAGCGCATCACCCCGCTCAAATGGGAGGATACTGACAACGAAGGTATCGAGAACGAAATAGAGCAGTACAGCCAATCTCACTAATCCCCACCCTCATACATTTCTTAGATGAAAATCAGCAATATATCACTTATTCTTGCAGCCGCAGTGAGCGTGACATCGCTCACCGGCTGCGGGATTTACCGAAAATATGACGCCAAGCGGGTTGACTCGGCTATAGTCAAGGAGTATGCCGAAGCTTCGGCACAGATTGACAGCGACACGCTGGCTTTTGGCAACCGACCCTGGCAGGAGGTGTTCACCGACCCTCTGCTGGCCGACCTCATCACTCGCGCCCTGGCCAACAACAAGGACCTGCGAAATGCCAAGCTCAACATAGATATAGCCCACGCACAGCTTAAGGGCGCACGCCTGAGCTATCTCCCCTCAGTGGCACTCGCCCCCAACGGTGCCGGGGCGTCGTATGCCGGAAGCGACATCAACTGGACCTACCAGCTGCCGCTCTCCGTCAACTGGGAGATTGATGCCTTCGGCAAGCTCCTCAACGCCAACCGCGGCGCCAAGGTGACCGAACAGCAGATGCGCGCCGTGGAACAAGCCACTCGCTCGCAGATTATTGCCGGTGTGGCCCAGTGTTACTACACCATCGCCGCCCTCCAAGCTCAGCTCGACCTCTCGCGCGAGACGGCTCAGCTATGGAAAGAGAGTGTCACCGTGATGAAAAATCTCAAGGAGGCCGGCCGCCTGCGCGAGGATGCCGTGGTGCAAAGTCAGGCTCAGTATTACAGCATTGAAAGCTCTATTGCCGATATTGAACTCAGCCTGCACGAGGCCAACAACACTCTGTCGCTACTGCTCAACACAATGCCTCAGAGCTGGAATATTCCCGCCTCGGCCTCGCTCGTTCTCCCCGAGCTGCGCCGCACCTCCGTCCCTATGGTTGAGCTTGCCGCCCGCCCTGATGTTCGCGCCGCCGAGTTGTCGCTGGCCGCCGCCTACTACTCTACAGCGAGTGCCCGCGCAGCCTTCTATCCCGCAATTAATATCACGGCCAACGGCGGGTTCACCAACCTGCTCGGCTCGATGATTAAGAATCCCGGCGACTGGTTCTATCAGCTTGCAGGCTCCCTCACGGCACCGCTCTTTGCCCGCGGACAGAACATTGCCAGGCTCGAGGCTGCAAAAGCTCAGCAGAAACAGGCTCTCAACAATTTTGAATATGCTCTGATGAGTGCTGCCGCCGATGTCAGCGATGCCCTCACCCTCTATGAGAAAAGCTCGGCCAAGCAGCACTGGCTCGAATTGCAAGTCAACGACCTGACAAAGGCTGTCGACATCACAAACGAGCTTCTGCTCTTTGACGGCTCGACAACATATCTCGAAGTGCTCACGGCTCAGCGCAATCTGCTCAATGCCCAAACAGCACAAATCACCACAAATCTAACCGCTGCCCGCTCCATCATCAATCTCTACCAGAATCTTGGCGGAGGGCGCTGACCCCGGAGCAGGCCTCAACTATGAAAGACTATGATTAGCGACAAAGCTCACATTGACCCCTCGGCCAAAATCGGGCAGGGTGTCACCATCCATCCTTTTGCGTTTATCGACAAGGATGTTGAGATTGGCGACGGATGTGTGATTATGCCCTTCGCATCCGTGGTGCGCGGCACACGTATGGGCAAAAACTGCAAGGTGTATCAGGGTGCCATCGTTGGCGCCGACCCCCAGGATTTTCGCTGGAAAGGCGGCTTCACCTACTGCTACATAGGCAATAACGTCACCATACGCGAAAACGTGATTATCAATCGCGGCATCAACCCCGGCGAAGGGGGCACAAGCATTGGCGACGATTCTTTCCTGATGGCCAACTCTCACGTGGGTCACGACTCTGTGCTCAAAGGCCGCACGGTGCTTGGCAACAAGGTGGCCGTGGCCGGCGATTGCGTGATTGGTGAGTGTTGCATCCTTTCCTCGGGTGTTATTGTCCACGAGAACTCCCGCATAGGCGACTGGGTGCTAATCAAAGGCGGGTGCCGAATCACCGGAAACGTGCCCCCCTACTGCATCATGGCCCACAATCCCACCTCCTACTTCGGCGTCAACGCCTATCTGCTCCGCAAGGAGGGGAAGAAGAGCGAGGAGATTATTGACGACATCGCCAAATGCTATCGCCACGTCTACCAGACCGGCACTTCGGTGTTCAATGCACTGAAGCGCATCGAAGCCGATGTCGAGGAGTCGCCCGAGCGTCAGAACATCATTGATTTCATCCGCTCCGTCAACCTCAAGCTCGTAGCCACCCCCAAAGATATCGAATAGCAGGCTCACGGGCAAGATATTGCTCTGTAGGGATGTCGCTCCGCGATGTCCCTACAGTCTTTTTTGCGGAAGCTTTGTTATCGCTTACACTCTTCCATCAGAGCATAGATGCGTGAGTGCCAGTAACCCTCATCATAGCCTTTGAGATAGCCGAGAGCTGTGTTCAGACACGAGAGAGCATCGCCGGGACACCCACACTTCAGAAACGACAAGCCGTAATTGTAGAAATCTTCAACCAATA
>JAFLRW010000032.1:0-259 GCA_022511285.1 Duncaniella sp. | reverse complement strand
AGTCGCTGTTCAGATGCTGTTTGATGACATTGTAATAATAATTGTTGGCCTCATCAAACTCCTCCCACTCCATGCTGACTTCGGCAAGGAATCTATCGCCCAAATAGCGCTGTCGGAGGGCCTCGTTTTGAGCGTCATCCTCTGAGAATCTCAGCTCCTCCGCTTTCTCAAGACTCTCAATGGCGAGAAAAGCCAATTCCAGCTCTTCGGCATCGTCGGCGCCGGGTATCTCCCTCTGTACCATACCCATCTTGAGATA
>JAFLRW010000319.1:247-503 GCA_022511285.1 Duncaniella sp. | reverse complement strand
GAGACAGTTCGGTCCCTATCTGTTATGGGCGCAGGAAGTTTGCCGGGGGCTGGCTCTAGTACGAGAGGACCGAGCCGGACGCACCGCTAGTGTACCAGTTGTCCCGCCCGGGGCACCGCTGGGTAGCTATGTGCGGAAGAGATAAGCGCTGAAAGCATCTAAGTGCGAAACTCGCCTGAAGATGAGACTTCCCACGAGGGCCGTCGAAGACGACGACGTGGATAGGCCGCAGGTGTAAAGCCGGCAACGGCAAAGC
>JAFLRW010000319.1:0-237 GCA_022511285.1 Duncaniella sp. | reverse complement strand
GGCCCGAGCGAATTCCTTACGCGCAGGGAACTGCATTCGTTCTTTCCGATCCGGTCAATGCAAGTCGAAAAAGGTACATGGTGACGAAAGCGGCGGGAACCACCTCTTCCCATTCCGAACAGAGAAGTTAAAACCGCCCGCGCCGATGGTACTGCATCTAAAGTGTGGGAGAGTAGGTCGTCGCCGCCCATACGGAGAGCCCGGTTCGCGAGAGCCGGGCTTTTTCGGAAAGCGGGA
>JAFLRW010000318.1 GCA_022511285.1 Duncaniella sp. | reverse complement strand
TTGGCGCTGTAGTCGATATCGGAAGCAATGGTGAAGGTGGCGGAGTCCAGCTCGGTGTGGGCGTCGGCCCGGACAGAGATGGTGTACTCGCCGGCCTCCAGGATGTAGCCGCCGTTGGCGGTTTTGATGGCGGAGGAGTCATAGGAGGCCATATCCTCCTTGGGGATGGAGAAGGGGATGGTCTGGGAAGCGCCAGGGGCCAGCTCGTCGGTCTTACCGAAGTTGATCAGGTTGACCGCGGCCTTCTCAATACCGCCATTGTTGTAGGGCGGGGTGAAGTAGACCTCCACCACGTCCTTGCCGGCCATGCTGCCGGTGTTGGTGACCACCACGTCGAAGGTGACGTTGTCGCCGCTGTCAGAGAAGTTGGTGATCTCCTGGGTGAAGGTGGTGTAGCTCAGGCCGTGGCCGAAGGGATACTGGACCACCTGGTCATAGTTGAAGTTCATGTTGCCGGCCTGGGCCTCGGCGTAGGCGGTCTCATAGAACTTGTAGCCCACATAGATTC
>JAFLRW010000317.1 GCA_022511285.1 Duncaniella sp. | reverse complement strand
AGGGTAACGAGCCGGAGAATAGAAACAGCTTCCGCGGACCGGGTGGACCGGGCGGACCTCCTCCCGGAGGCGGGCGTCCCGTCGGACCGCCCCCACGTTGAACGTACCGCAACAGTCCATGACCCCAAATAGGAAAAACGCCCAGTTTAGTGAACAAACGCTAAATTGGGTGCTGTTTTTGCAAACAAATGTTAAATTAAGCGAAAAACAAGTTATATAATTATGTTTTATAACATAAAATGCCTAAATTTGCACTGTGTTTTTCATGGTATTAGATTTAAGGTTAAAAGGATTACCCGTCGCGACGACGAGTAATTTTTTTTGCGCTTCCGCGACGAAGATAAAAGGCTTTAGACAGTGTGAGTGGGGACGTAGTTGGGCCACGGTGTTGGATATAAGGTAAAAATTTGCTAACTTTGCCATATATAAAATATTACCATTATTACTTATTCCAACCTTATGAAAAAAATCTTTCTTTTACCATTGCTGGCTATTTGCGCATTAGTAGTATC
>JAFLRW010000316.1 GCA_022511285.1 Duncaniella sp. | reverse complement strand
GTGTTTTTGTCGGTGTTGGGGATGGCGAAATAGCGGGCGTCGGGAGTAGACACATCCGGGCGGAAGATCCTCTTGTGGATGGTCTGGGCCGGAATTCCCGCAAAAGACGCAGCCACTTTTGCGGCCCGTCCCGTCGGGGCCAGGAGCACTACATTCTGCCCTATTTCGGCCATCGTCTTGATGAAGGCGCCGACTATGGATGTTTTTCCCGTGCCGGCATAGCCGTTGAGCAGAAAGAGATCGTAGCTCCCACGCTGCAAAGCGAAATCAGCGAGGGCATTTACCAGACGTAACTGCCCTCGCAGAGGAGTATATTCCAAATAGGAAAGAATCTTATCGGCAATCTGCATCAAACACCGTTGTTGGCAATCAGCCATTCGGCAATCTGCACGGCATTGAGCGCGGCCCCTTTCTTTATCTGGTCTGCCACAGTCCAGAAAGAGATTCCACGGTCGGAGGCTATATCCTTTCGAATGCGACCCACAAAGACAGGGTCTTCACCCTGAAGCTTGAGAGGCATT
>JAFLRW010000315.1 GCA_022511285.1 Duncaniella sp. | reverse complement strand
ATCCATGTGGTTGAGAGCGAAAACAACGGGTTTATTGAGTTTATTGGTGACGCGGAAGATATTCTGGGTACCAACCTCTACGCCATATTCAGCATTCACAACAATTACACCGGTGTCGCAAACTCCAAGCGCAGTGTAAACGTTGCCTGAAAAATCATCGGCACCCGGGCAGTCTATCATATTAAGTTTCTTTCCATTAAATTCTGTATTGAAAACAGTGGAAAAAACAGAATAGCCATATTCTTTTTCTACGGGGAAATAATCTGATACAGTGTTACCACCTTCAATGTTCCCTCTTCTCTTGATAACGCCGCTTTCAAACAACATTGATTCAGCAAGCGTAGTCTTTCCCGAGCCTTTCGACCCGATCAACGCAATGTTCTTGATTTCGTCTGTTTTGTAAACCTTCATTATGTATTGAGATTTTAAGTGATTTTTAAATTAGTTGTGGGATAACGCGAGTGTTACCCCACAAGTTTCCTTTAGAACCAACGTGTATAAGCAAAATCCATGCGATGTGGCAAAT
>JAFLRW010000314.1 GCA_022511285.1 Duncaniella sp. | reverse complement strand
AACGGTCTATTTCGCTGATTCATACTGCTCTTGGCAGAAAGGAGCTGTCGAGCATGAAAACAAACTCATCCGACAATACATCCCTAAAAAATCAAACTTCAATGATTTCTCAGACAAATTCATCATCAATGTTGGACGTAAATTGAACCTCAGGCCTCGTAAAAAACTAAATTTCTCTAACCCTAAAACTGAATTCTTCAAACAAATCGCTAAATTTGCACTTGCCAGTTGAACCTGCCATGCTAAATTTTGATGCGGTTGCCCTGGAAATACGATAATGACGGTTTGTGTTTTTGAGATTTACAATAATTTCGGGTACTCTGAACCTGTCTAATCCATTAGATTTTAAAGAGATATCTGAAGAGTAAAATAATATATCAATAAACATTTTGACGCGAGCGAGATATTCACGAAATATGTTTCTCTTATATTTAAATCGTTGTTCCCAGGCGCTCTTAGCTCCTACGGAAACATTGTTAAAAATACTTGAAGTGTACGCTACCGACTCTATTTCGAAATGTTTAGCGAGAT
>JAFLRW010000313.1 GCA_022511285.1 Duncaniella sp. | reverse complement strand
ATCCAGTCGGACACCGCGTGGCGGGCCGAGGCCTTCCCCTTCACCGCGCCGGCCAGCTGGATGGCGCCTCCGTAGAGGAGGAGCTTTTCCGTGAGCGTGGTTTTGCCCGCGTCCGGGTGGGAGATGATGGCAAACGTCCTGCGCCGGCCGATCTCCTGTTTCAAATCTGCCATAGAATCACCTGTAAATTCCTAATAAGTCACACGAATTGTAATATTACCATCGTCGGGATAAAAAATCAATCGCTATATCAGCCCCAGCGCCCGCAAAAGCCACAGCCAGCCGGTGATGGTGAAGGCGCTGAACGCCGTGGTGAGCATGACGGCGCTGGCGGAGAGTGTGCCCTCGTGGCCCATGCTTTTGGCCATGACGAAAGCGCTCACCGTGGTGGCGGAGCCCAGCATGATAAGGATGGCCACCAGCTCCTGCTGCCGGAAGCCCAGGGCCACCGCTAAGGGCAGAAACAGGGCGCAAAAGCCCACCAGCTTCATGGCCGCCGCCGTGACGGCGGGTTTTGCGCGACCCACGGCCT
>JAFLRW010000312.1 GCA_022511285.1 Duncaniella sp. | reverse complement strand
CTGACAGCACAAAGATCGAGTAGGGAAGTTAGTCGGGTAAAAGGAATGCCATTGTTTTTTGCAAAAGCCTGCATCAATTTGAAGCCAACACCGCAGCCACACAAATCTTTGAACGGATAGTTGGAGTCCTCACGCTTAGGATTGAGGATGGCCACGGCAGGTGGCAATACTTCATCTGGAACATGGTGGTCGCAGATGATGAAGTCAATGCCTTGTTCTTTTGCATAAGCAATCTCCTCGACTGCTTTGATACCGCAGTCGAGGACAATTATCAGTTTAACACCAGTTTCTTTTGCATAGTCTATTCCCTTGATGCTAACACCATAACCCTCCTCTTCACGGTTAGGGATATAGTATTCAATATTCGAATAGAATTGCTGCAGAAACTTATATACCAGTGCCACCGCCGTACACCCATCGACATCATAGTCGCCATACACCATGATACGCTCCTTGCGTCCCATTGCATCGTTCAGGCGGTCTACTGCCATATCCATGTCATTCATCAAGAACGGATCAATGAGCTCGTTCATCATGGGTC
>JAFLRW010000311.1 GCA_022511285.1 Duncaniella sp. | reverse complement strand
CTTTCTGGCCTGTGATGGCTGTCAGTTCGGCAATCGCGTTGTCGATAAGTTTGCGATCCTGTGTGGCTTCGCCAAGTCCCTGATTGATGACGATTTTTTCCAAACGGGGAACTTGCATCACGGTCGTGTAGTTGAACTCTTTCTCAAGGGCGGGGACAATGCGCTCCTTGTATTCTTTCTGAAGTGTTGTGGTGCTCATTATTTAATCTCCTGTCCTGATTTTTTAGAATAACGTACTGTTTTGCCTTCGTCGTTCTTTCTGAAACCGATGCGGGTGGGTTTGCCGCTTTTGGGGTCAAGCAGAGCGAGGTTGGACATATTGATGGGGGCTTCTTTCTTGATAAGGCCGCCCTGAGGGTGCTGCGCGTTGGGTTTGGTTGCTTTGGTGATGATGTTGACACCCTCGACAATTGCACGGTTCTTGGAAGCCTCTACCGACAGTACGCGGCCTTCTTTACCGCGGTCGTCACCGGCTATCACTTTGACCGTGTCACCTTTTTTGATGTGTAATTTGCTCATTACTTCTGATTTTTACTGTTTGG
>JAFLRW010000310.1 GCA_022511285.1 Duncaniella sp. | reverse complement strand
TCAATCAAGAGCAAAATTAGCCAAAAATACCGAAATTGACGACAGTTATAGTAAGGCAACCGATCAAAATTCAGCTTGATATCAAGGCAAGATACCCCGACAGGGGTTTCAGATTGTTAACACCCGACCACCACAATCTACTCCGGAGGTGTTGCGCCGCCCTTAATATCGGATTAAGCTATTCAGACCGATGATTTTTGCAGTTCGGTTTGGAATCTACACTGAATTTGGAAAATTTTTTATACTTTTGTGCTCGACAGAAATTAACGACATAACATAGGAAAAGCATTTTTGCTAAAATCTTGTCATTGAAACTTCCACTTTTTCAATTTCTACCAAGAGTAAAGCAAGAGTGCTCACGTCACAGGCGTGGGCTATACTCATTTATTTGGTAGAATGGTTGTGGAAGACCTCAATGACAGATAAACAGAGTTTGTCCACGTTTTTTGTGCCCGCTCCAAAAACGGAAACTCTCGAAAGCATTAGTTTTTTCCTTTGTGTAAAGGATTGAAATACAACACACAAAAAACAATATCACCAATCAAATTA
>JAFLRW010000031.1 GCA_022511285.1 Duncaniella sp. | reverse complement strand
CAATCTCGTTGCGGAAAGCCTTACCTATCTGTGCTATACCGAACGGAATGCGCATGCGCCCGGTCTTCTGAACATTCAAATAGTTCACAAATATACCTTGGGCTGTCTCAGGGCGCAGATACACAGTCATCGAGCCATCTGCTGTAGACCCCATTTCGGTGCGAAACATTAGGTTGAATTGTCGCACTTCCGTCCAGTTTTTAGTGCCTGAAATCGGGCAGACAATCTCCTCGTCAATGATAATCTGACGCAGTTCGTTGAGGTCGCCATCGTTCATCGCCTTGGCAAAACGCTCGTGGAGGGCATCACGCTTGGCTGAATATTCAAGTACGCGAGGATTTGTTTGGCGATACATACCCTCGTCAAATGTGTCGCCGAAGCGCTTGGCAGCCTTAGCGACCTCCTTATCAATCTTCTCGTCGATTTTGGCAATAGCATCCTCGATAAGCACATCTGCACGATAGCGCTTCTTAGAGTCCTTGTTATCAATCAGAGGGTCATTGAAAGCATCCACATGGCCAGAGGCTTTCCAAATGGTAGGATGCATGAAAATTGCCGAGTCGATGCCCACAATATTTTCGTGAAGCAACGTCATCGAATCCCACCAATAGCGCTTGATGTTGTTTTTGAGCTCGACTCCGTTCTGTCCGTAGTCATACACTGCCGAAAGCCCGTCATATATCTCGCTCGACTGAAACACGAAGCCATACTCCTTGGCGTGGCTTACGATTTTCTTGAAAACATCTTCCTGAGTTGCCATTATCTATAAATAGTTTGTTGATATTTTGTTTCTACACGTTGATTTCAAGGTGCAAATTTACTACTTTTTTTCCAAACAGCATCTATTATGAACTGTTTATTAATCTACGAGTCTCAATATTTCGCATCTACAAATATTTCGCATCACCTCCTTATCAAGGATTTATGCGGACATTTGAGTTGGTGCCTGTATAAATAATGCCATCACCGGATGGTGATATAAATTTACAGTTTGCAAATAGGGCATTTTTTACATTATTTACCGTCATAGCTGCACCGGATGACGGAATAATGGTCACATCGCGGAAGAATATATCTTTCGACTCTGAAAGCAATCCCCCCTCACGAGCAGTGAATAGCGACGAAGTGACGTGGATATTTTCAATAGGCATTTCCGGTATTCCATTGAATTTTAGCGCCTTGCCTGAATTACGCGAGGTAACATTGCTGATATATATATCGCGAAACTGGGGCGTGGTTTCATCAACCGGAGGGATTTCTGTGACAGGAGTGAACACCCAATAGTAGAGGTCAAACGTAATTGCGTCACCAGAAATGTCAAGCATATTGACATTATTGATGAAAATATTTTTAACCACACCTCCTCGGCCGCGAGTGCTTTTAAAACGAAGGCCCACGTCTGTGCCGATAAACTCACAGTCTCTCACAGAGACATTATTCACGCCACCGCTCATTTCACTGCCCACGACAAAGCCGCCGTGACCACGAAACACACGACAATCGCGGACAATCACATTTTCAGTCGGAATGCCTCTACGACGTCCGGCCTCATCTTTCCCACTCTTCAGGCAGATTGCATCATCGCCGCAATCAAGCACCGTGCGATAAATAATAACATTTTTGCACGACTCTATATCAAGGCCATCGCCATTAACGGCATAAGCCGGATTCTTTACAAAAACGCCGTCAATAATCAGATTTTCACACATCAAAGGGTGTATATTCCACGCCGGAGAATTCTGAAATGTCACTCCCTCAAGCAGCACATTTTTACATCCGGTCAGCTGCACCATCACCGGACGTTGATAGCGCTTAATGCTTTCAGCTTCATCGCGTGTAAGCGTCGCACGCTTCTCGTGGAGAGGCTTTCCATCAATATAACTCTGCGATGGATACCAAGTGTCGCCCTCCACAATACCACCTTTGGACAGGTAATTAGCCCACTCGGCACTTGTCAATTGACTTTTATTGACAGGGCGCCACATACCGCCATTCCCGTCAATACCCCCCTGACCTGTGATTGCCACATTCACAAGGTCTCTTCCTGAGATAGGCGATTGCGCACGCCAAGCCTCAAACCCTTCATATACCACATAAACCATTTCATACAGCGAATCATCCCCTGAAAAGGTGAGTATAGCGCCACGCTCCAAATGAAGATTGATATTTGAACGCAATTCTATTGGCCCTGTAAGCCACACTCCAGAGGGAACATTGAGCACACCTCCACCCTGCTCCGAGAGTGTCTGGAGAGCCTTGTTAAACGCATCAGTGTTAAGTGTAAATCCGTCAGCCACACCTCCAAAATCAGCAACAGAGACTATCCTGTCAGGAAAAGTAGGGCGGTCAATGACAGGCATCTCAAACTGAAGACCGTCATAAAGAGAGATATAAGGGCTCTCGGCTCGAACACTCATTAAGGCCAGGAGCGATGTGATAAAGGCAAGCAGGCGAATTTTCATAGTTGTATAGATTTAAGATTGATTTATTTTTTCACAAATGTAGTGATTTTTCGGGAGAAGTTCACTAAATTTGCAACAAACATCACATTTTACATTAATCACTAATATAGATATTCATACTATGTCAGACGTCAAGACTTTCACTCCCGCCGAGGCTAAAACTTGGATGGAGAGTCGCGCATGGGCAAACGGCTGGGATGTTAATGCCGACGAGTCAATCAATGCCGTTGAGTTCGCCACTCAGTATGCCAACAACAAGGAGGCTTGGGATGCTCTTTTCACCTTCCTTAAAAATTCCACAAATGAAAGCCTCACAGCCGGGAAGCACGAAATAATCCCCGGCCGCGTGTGGGTCAACGTGCTTGAATACACGCCCAAAGATGCTGAGCACACCAAAATTGAGAGTCACGAGAATTTCATTGACTTGCAGTGGACTTTTGTTGGAGAAGAGCTGATGGGCGTAGCCACCGGAAAGGTAATTCCCACCGGACCTTATGATCCCGTAAAGGATAAGACCAATTACACCACCGAGGAGGAGATTGTCTACTCTCCCGCTCCCGCTGACCGTTTCTTCCTATACTTTCCATGCGATATGCACCAGCCCTCAGTCACAGCCGTAGAGCCCGCAGTGCCTTCGCGCAAGGTAGTAGGCAAGATTGAGTATAAGAAATAATCGGATTTATCTATTCAATGATGGCCGCGTTCACGAATGCCGTTCGAGGACGCGGCTATACTATTCGCGTCACCAAACACCGCAGGCCCACTTGACGCCAAGGACTATCACCAGGGCATAGGCCCCGGCAAGGATATCATCAAGCATCACACCCCACCCTCCTGGCACAAGTGTTTCCACCCGTCGGCATCCGAGAGGCTTGGTAATGTCAATCACACGGAAAAGGGCAAAGCCGAGAAAGGCCAGCCACCAAGTCCACGCCTGATTGGGAGCGGTACAAGGAGCCACAAGGCATGGTATCCAGGTGCCCACATATTCATCTATGACTACGGCTCGAGGGTCAGGGCCCCAATAATGTTCCATGACATCTGAAGTCCACGCCCCGGCCACTGTCACTACCACAATAAGAATCAGCGTAACAATTGTCAGAGCCAATGGTGATAGACACCAGTAAAGCAGATACCATATAAGCAAGGCAGTGAAAGCCGCGTAAGTGCCGGGGGCTCCGGGAATTAAGCCTGTATAGAGTCCTGTAGAAAGTATTTCGTGAAAACGTGGCGCAATGCCAAGCTTTTTAAAGTTGTTGTCACTCATATAATTCGTATCGTCATTTACCTGTGATAATTGTACGGATATCGTGGAGTTTGTTAAGGGCCTGCATTGGCGTGAGATTGTCAATGTCAAGGTCGAGAATCTCATCTCTCACCTGCGACAATACGGGGTCGTCAAGTTGGAAGAACGATAGTTGCATGCCCTCTTCTGCCGGCTGGTCAGCGCCGGGAATAGCCGCAGCCAACGTTTTATCAGCCTGCCTGTTGGCTTTCTCAAGAAGCGACAGGACCTCCTCAGCCCTGCGCACTATTGACGGAGGCATACCGGCCAAGCGAGCCACGTGGATACCGAAGCTGTGTTCCGAACCTCCCCGAGCCAGTTTGCGCATAAACACCACTCGTCCGTCAATCTCCCTGACTGAAACATTGAAATTGACCACTCGCTCGTGGCTGCGTTCCATCTCATTGAGTTCGTGATAGTGGGTGGCAAAGAGAGTTTTAGGATGAAGGCGGGCGTGATTATGTATATACTCTACTATCGCCCAGGCAAGAGAGATGCCATCATAAGTGGATGTGCCGCGGCCGAGTTCATCAAACAGAATCAATGAGCGTTCAGACATACTGTTGAGTATCGAAGCCGCCTCGTTCATCTCTACCATAAAGGTCGACTCGCCAAGCGAAATATTATCCGAAGCGCCCACGCGTGTAAATATTTTGTCGACCACACCGATGTGGGCACTTTCAGCCGCCACAAACGACCCCGTTTGCGCCAACAAGACATTTAGAGCCGTCTGGCGCAGGAGAGCTGATTTACCCGACATATTTGGGCCGGTAATCATCATCACCTGAGTGCCGGAGTTGGACAATTCAACAGTATTGGCAATATACGGCTCACCCGGGGGGAGCTGTCGTTCAATCACCGGATGGCGGCCTTCAATTATAGAAATATCAAGGCTGTCGTCCACCACCGGACGGCTGTAATTATTATCAATAGCCACACGAGCGAAAGAGCAAAGGACATCAAGGCGGGCCACCATCTGTGCATCCAGCAATATAGCCGGGATGTATTCATTGAGAGCAGCCACAAGGTTGGAGTATATCTGCTGCTCAAGTATGGCTATGCGATCCTGAGCTCCCACAATCTTCTCTTCATACTCCTTGAGTTCAGGGGTGATATAACGTTCGGCATTGACAAGCGTTTGCTTGCGAATCCACTCCTGAGGCACCTTGTCGCGATGGGTATTAGTGACTTCTAAATAGTAACCAAAAACATTATTGAAAGCCACTTTCAACGACGGGATACCGGTGCGGAGGCTTTCGCGCTGCTGTAACGAAGCAAGATACTCCTTGCCGTGTGCGGCGATGTCACGAAGCTCATCGAGTTCCGAATTAATGCCCTGTCGGACTACAGCACCGCGCCCCAATGCAACCGGAGCAGCATCAACAATCTCGCTGGCTATGCGTTGCTCTATCGTGGCACACGGATTAAGTTGCTCACCAATAGCCGATAAAGCATCCACACCGGAGGCTACGCAGAGCCGTCGAATTGGTTCGATCATCCGCAAAGCATTGCGCAGTTGCACCATTTCGCGAGGGTTGACACGTGTGGCTGCCACCTTACCGGCTAAACGTTCGAGGTCGCCAATCTGTTCGAGCGCTTCGTGCAGACTATCGCGGACCTCGTGATGCCCGAAAAGATATTCAACAACATCAAGCCTGCGATTAATTTCGTTCGGATCCTTGAGAGGGAAAAGGAGCCAGCGATGCAACAAGCGAGCTCCCATAGGGCTGACAGTGCGGTCAACTACATCCAACAAACTTTTGCCATCCTCACTGTTGGGACGGACAAGTTCAAGATTTCGAATCGTGAAACGATCCAGACGCACGTATGCCTCCTCCTCAACACGGCTCAAGGATGTAATATGCGAGGTGTGAGTGTGCTGTGTGATATCAAGATAGTGGAGCACAGCTCCGGCGGCTATCACGGCCGAGGGCATTGAGTGGACCCCGAAACCTTTGAGGGAGGATGTTTCAAACTGTTTTAACAAGCGGTCATTGGCCGCCGTATCGGTAAAAATCCAGTCGTCAAGCTCAAAAGTGTAATAGCTTTCGGCAAATTTTTCCTCAACCATCTTCTTGCGTCCGCGCTCCACGAGCACCTCCTTAGGTGCAAAATTTGTCATCAGTTTGGCCACATAATCATCAGAGCCCTCTGCTATCAGAAACTCTCCTGTCGATATGTCGAGGAAAGCGACTCCGGTGATTTGTCGGCCGAAATGAATTGCCGCCAAGAAGTTGTTCTCTTTATGATTAAGCACATTGTCACCGATAGCCACACCGGGAGTGACCAACTCGGTGATGCCGCGTTTCACGAGTTTTTTAGTAGTTTTCGGGTCCTCGAGTTGCTCGCATATAGCCACTCGTTTGCCTGCACGAACCAACTTCGGCAGATAAGTATCTAAAGCGTGGTGAGGGAATCCGGCCAATTCGACATGCTGAGCTACGCCGTTTGCTCGCCGCGTCAGTGTGATGCCGAGTATCTCAGAGGCAGTAATGGCATCCTCGGAAAAGGTCTCATAGAAATCGCCCACCCTGAAAAGCAACACAGCATCAGGGTGTTTCTGCTTCATAGCGAAATATTGCTTCATCAACGGGGTTTCTACGACTGATTTTGCCATTGCTTTCTAATAATAGGGAGACAAAGTTACAAAAATTTCGGTGAATAAGAGTGAGGTCAATGAGAGCGTTCACGCCGCGATGCATCTATGCGCAGGAGAATGAACAGCAGGATGGTAAATCCCCACAACGATGAGCCACCATAACTAAAAAATGGCAACGGGATACCTATAACCGGACACAATCCAATCACCATACCGATATTAATACAGATGTGGAATATGAGATAACTTGCCACACTGTAGGCGTAGACGCGTCCGAAGGTAGTGGGTTGCCTCTCGCCCAAAGCCAAGATGCGAAGTATAAGGATTAAAAATGCCACTAACACGGCTACAGACCCGACAAAACCCTCCTCTTCACCTATGGTGCAGTATATAAAGTCGGTGTGCTGCTCAGGCACATATTTTAGCTTTGTCTGCGTGCCGTTAAGAAATCCTTTCCCAATAAGCCCACCTGAGCCGATAGCAATTTTAGATTGATTGACATTATAACCGGCACTCTTGTTGTCGTCAACAATTCCAAGGGCCACCTTGATACGCAATTGCTGGTGGGGCTGGAGTTTATCCAAAGCAAAGTCGACTGAAAAGACAAAGGCAATAGACATCAAAGCTGCCGCGACGGTGATAATCAGATTCTTAGCCTTGGTTTTGAACATCAGCAGTATACAATAGAGCAACGACACCCCAATTACGAGAAAGAAAAACAGTAATCCCGGGACATTGACACCGATCAGCGCAAGCAGGGAGCAGAGAAGAGCAGAGCCCGCATACCATAGGAAGACATTGCGGGCGGCTTCGGGCTGCCGACAATAAAATGTAAGCATAGCCACAATCAACACCATAATCAAGATGAATACAGCAGCCTGACCGGTGGGAATGCCCAACAGAAGAGTCTCTGTAAACTTGAGGTCAACTACAAAAAATATTACAGCACAAAGAGCAGCCAGGAGCACCAAGCCACTCATACCTTCGCGATAGAGCACGAAGAAGAGCGAGAGGTAGACTAACGCCGAGCCAGTCTCGTTTTGCGCCAGTATCAACAATATGGGAAGAAAAATTATGGCAAACGCCTTATAATAGTTTGTTTTTGAGGCATTAAGCACGAAATTATAACTCGAAAACAGTTTGGCTAAACACAATGCCGTGGCGCACTTGCCAAACTCTGCCGGCTGCAGACTCATCGGACCTAACGGGAGCCAGGAGCGAGACCCCTTAATGTCGGGAGCCACAAAGATAGTGACCAACAACAGCAATAGAATTCCTGCATAGATAACATATGCATAATTCTCATATACTCTCACATCAATGAGCAGCAGCACAAATCCAATGGCAAGAGATAGTCCTATCCATCGAAACTGCTTTCCTGAAAACTCTTCAAAGCTCAGCATGTTGGCATGGTCAAAATCATAGCTCGCGGCATAGATGCTCACCATACCGGCTGTCACTAACAGCAGGTAGAGTATCACGGTAAACCAATCGAGATACTTAAATGTGGAGATTGTTGAATCGTTGAGGTTGGATGCCATAACTACTGATTAATGTTTTTTAGTCCCTGCAAATTGGATGGTGTTGCTATGCAACATCCTCTCTTCGATATGTTTGCGGTCAGGCGCTATGGAGCCTTTGAGGTATTTTTCCATCACAAGTGATCCGATAGGGACACCGAAAGTAGCTCCGAAACCGGCATTTTCCACATAGACAGCCACTGCGATTTTAGGATTGTGGTAAGGGGCGAACCCCATAAACGCAGAGTGGTCCCGACCGTGGGGATTCTGTGCAGTACCGGTCTTTCCACACACTTCAATATCGGGCAAGTTGGCCAGGCGGCAAGTGCCTCCGGTCACAGCCATACGCATTCCTTCGGCTATATCTTCATACCAGTGGGAATCAATGGTCGGGGTATGACGTTCAAGATACGCTGCCGGCATCACTGTATCCTGGATTTCCTTAACCACGTGTGGAGTGATGTAATATCCTCTATTTGCCACCGTCGCTGCCAGATTGGCTATCTGCAACGGCGTGGCGAGAATCTCTCCCTGGCCTATTGAGACTGATATAATTGTATTGGCACTCCAATGCCCCTCTCCATACCATTTATTATAGAAATCCACATTCGGCAGGAATCCACGATACTCTCCCGGGAGGTCAATACCGAGTTTGTAGCCGTAGCCTTGGGATATCATATGATGTTTCCAAACATCAAAGGCTTTGGCTGAGGTGCCGTATTTAGACTTGCGGTCAATCATCGCCTTAAACCCCCAACAGAAGAAAGCATTACACGACGTCTGCAGTGCCGGTTTAAGAGGCAGAGGAGAGCCGTGGCCGTGACATCCCACTCGCAAGCCTCCTGAAATAAAGCCGTGAGCACAAGGGAAAGGGGTCGAAGTGGAGATAATTCCCTCTTGAAGCAGAATCAATCCCTGTGTAGGTTTAAATGTCGAGCCCGGGGGATATGTGGCCTGAATGGCCCGATTTAGCAGTGGTTTGTCGAGGTCTTTCATCATCTTGTTGTAATTGGCACCTCGTTCTCGCCCCACGAGTTCAGAGGGGTCATACGAAGGAGCTGAGACAAGGCACAACACCTCTCCTGTTGACGGCTCAATAGCCACAACCGCCCCTTTCTTATTAACCATCAGCGATTCGGCATACTGCTGCAGCTCTATGTCAATGCTCAGCCGGATATTTCTGCCGGCTTCGGCAGGGCGGTCGAGGGCTCCGTTCTCATAGCGTCCACGAATTCGCCCCAAAGCGTCTCGCATCAGCACCTCGGCACCCTTATTGCCTCGGAGATACTGCTCGTAGGTGTTCTCCACACCGACATCACCGATATAATCGCCACGGAAATAATATGAATCATTTTCAATATCCTTAGGGGAAACCTCACGGACATTGCCCAAAACATTGGCCGCAGTCTTATAGTTATATTCCCGTTGAATACGCTTCTGAATATAGAATCCCGGGAAGCGATAAAGTTTCTCCTGCAGGCGGCCGTAGTCCTCAGCCGTAAGATGGGTGAGAAGCCGCTGGGGTGAATAGCTCGAATAGCCTGGATTGCGTCGGGGGTCACGCATCTCGGCAAACTTTTTACGCAACTCTTCACGAGAGAGGCCCACCGAACGGCAGAAGTCGATGGTATCAAACCCGGCTTTGCCGATGTCGCGAGGAATCACCATCACATCATAGGCTGATTGATTGAAAACCACAAGACGCCCCTCTCGGTCGTAGATAATGCCTCGCGAGGGGTAGACAGTCTTGCGTAAGAAGGCATTGGAGTCAGCATACTCTTTATATTTCGAGTCTGCCACCTGCAAATTAAAGAGGCGAATGATATAGATGACGACTATAATTAAGATAAAGCCGCCAATCACATATTGACGTTTTGCAAGGTTATAGTCTTTTCTCACTTCGGGGGGTCATTAGGCTGTCGATACCAAGCATTATCACCATAGAAAGCAGCGAGCTGAATAGTATCCGCAGCAGCAGAGAGAGAGGATTAAAGAAAGTAAATGCCTCAATGATGAAAATCAAGGCGCAATAGAGAAGCGTGGTGGTGAGTAAGTATTTAAAATACACCGCCATGCCCAACGACATAATCGAAGGCTCGGGCTTTGTAAGGTCCTCATCACGTGGCACATAAAGTCTGAGTATCGGTCGGCGCAAGATTGCAAGTAGAGTGCAGGACATCGCGTTCATCCCATAGGTGTCAGAAAACAGATCAACTGTCAAACCAAGAAAGAAACCGATAGACACCACCCAGTTGAACGACATTGTTACAGGCAGACGCAACAACACATATATAAACACCATAGGCACCGCCACATTGAACAGGCAGATATGATTGAACACAACCACCTGAGCTATAATAAGAATAAGCGTGAGTATGATGAACTGCAGCAGAGTCTTGCTCATAGTAAGGTATAGAGGTCAGTCAATAGTTTTAATTTCAAGTTCTTTTTCCACTTCGGCAAGCTCGTCTTTCATCTTATCACGAATCACACGCACTGTGCTGAGGGTGGAAAAATCAGTGAATAGCTTCACACGTAGAGTATAGAAATTGTCGGCCATATCCCTCTCCCCGGAGATGACTGTGCCGACCGGCACCCCTTCGGGGAAAACCGATGAATAACCGGTGGTGACTATCGTGTCGCCTTTCACAAATTTAGCGTGCTTCGGGAGTTCTTCGAGGATAGCCTCGGATGGGCTTTTACCATCCCACACCAATGAGCCCACTTGGCTCTCACCTTTCACCTTGCACGAAAGACGCAAATAAGGATTGAGCACTGAAATAAGGCGCGCTGTGTGAGGCCCCACGACATTGACAATGCCGACTATGCCGTTTTGGTCCATTACACCCATCTCCGGCTCAATTCCGTCAAGACTCCCTTTCTGTATTGTGATATAATTATGGGAGTGGTTGATCGAGTTGTTGATGACATCGGCAATTATAAACTGATAGCGTGTCAGAGCGGAGTCAACGGTCATAGTGTCGGCATACAACTGCTGACGATATTCTCTAATGACATCCTTCAGCCTATAGACCTCTAATTCAAGGTCAGAATTGCGTCGCTGAAGGTCATCATTGATGTCGCGCAACGAAAAGTAGGATGTGACGCCGTGGGCCGTGCTATAGAGCCCGGATGAAACGACATTAGCTGAGGTCAGAAAGACGTGATGCTGATAGGGATTGCCTGTCAGAAGTAGTATCGCCGAGATGAGCAGATAGAGCGCACCCAGAAACCACGAACTGTATTTGACGAAAAATTTGAGAAGGTCAGACAAAGCTTTACTATCGAGCTACAAAGTGTGTGGAAGTAGAATTCAGCGAGAAGTATCAATTAAATGACAACGCCCCCTTCGGGTGTTCATAAAATAGAGCCCGAAGGGTGGTTGAGTGCGTTATTCAATTGAGAGAAGAGAAATGCCGTAACGATGGCAACTTAACGAATCAAGAAGGAGAATGTCTCAATATTTTTGAGTGCCACTCCTGTACCCTTAGCCACAGAGAGCAGCGGGTCCTCTGCTATATGGAACTGGATGCCAATCTTGTCTGTGAGACGCTTGTCAAGGCCGCGAAGCATAGCGCCACCGCCAGCCAGGAATATACCGTTCATAACAATATCGGAATAGAGTTCCGGGGGAGTCTCATCGAGCGCCTGAAGCACTGCAGCCTCAATACGCGAGATTGATTTCTCGATACAGTGAGATATCTCCTGATAGCTCACAGGTACCTCCATAGGCAGAGCAGTCATCTTATTCGGGCCGTGGATAATGAAGTCCTCGGGCGGATTATCCAGTTCGGTAAGCGCTGAACCGACGTGAATCTTAATCTCCTCGGCAGTGCGCTCGCCCACCTTAACATTATGGACACGACTCATGTGTTCAACGATGTCTTCTGTGAGGTCGTCGCCGGCCACTTGAATACTCTTGTTTGACACAATACCGCCAAGTGATATCACCGCAATTTCTGTGGTACCACCGCCTATATCAACAATCATATTGCCTTGAGGGGCAAGCACATCAATGCCTATACCCAAAGCAGCAGCCATAGGCTCATAAATCATATAGACATCGCGGCCACCTGCATGTTCGGAGGAATCGCGCACGGCGCGCACCTCAACTTCGGTTGACCCGGAGGGAATGCCGACAACCATTTTGAGCGAGGGTGAAAACCAATTACTCTTAGAGCTTGCTTTCTTAATAAGGCCTCGAATCATCATCTCGGCAGCATTAAAGTCAGCAATCACACCCTTGCGGAGCGGACATATGGTCTCGATACCATCATTTTCCTTGCCTTGCATCAGCTTGGCCTCACGGCCCACGGCAATAAGTTTTCCGGTGCGCTTCTCAAGAGCCACGATTGACGGCTCATCAATGACGATTTTATCGTTGTGTATGATAATCGTATTGGCCGTGCCGAGGTCAATGGCGATTTCTTTGGTAAATGAGAAAAGACCCATATTTGGAAATGTGTATATTTGAATTGAGGAGTGTTGAATTAGTGTTTAAAGTGGCGGAATCCGGTGGTGACCATTGCTATATCGTGAGCATTGCAATAGTCCACGCTTTCGCCGTCGCGGATAGAACCGCCCGGGTGAACCACTGCCGTCACGCCGGCCTGAGAGGCTATCTCAACACAGTCCGGGAAGGGGAAGAAGGCATCGGAAGCCATCACGGCACCTTCCAAAGAGTGTCCAAAGGCATGAGCCTTGTCAATAGCCTGGCGCAAAGCATCAACGCGCGATGTCTGCCCTACTCCGCTGGCAAGCAGCATTCCATTCTTGGCAAGAACAATTGCATTGCTTTTGGAGTGCTTCACAATCTTGTTGGCAAACAAGAGGTCTGCAGCCTGTCCGGTGGTGACAGCCTTGTCTGTGACCTGCTTGAGATCGTCAGTAGTCTCCACCTTGAGGTCACGGTCTTGAACCAAAGCGCCATTGAGCGCCGAGCGATACTGACGTGTGGTGGCAAGAGGCGCTTTCTGAACAAGAATTATGCGATTCTTTTTCTGTTTCAGCACCTCGAGTGCATCGGGTGTATACTCTGGAGCAATGATTACTTCGAAGAATATCTTGTTAACTTCGTCTGCAGTCTCTTTATCAACAGAGCCGTTGGTAATCAGCACACCACCAAAAGCGCTGACAGGATCGCCGGCCAACGCATCTTTCCACGCTTCGGCGATAGAGGCGCGGGTGGCAAGGCCACAGGCATTGTTATGCTTGAGCACGGCAAACGTGGGTTCAGTAAATTCAGAGATTAGAGATACAGCGGCATCGATATCCAACAGGTTGTTGTAGCTAATCTCTTTGCCATGAAGCTGGTCAAACATGTCGGAAAGCGCACCGAAAAAGATTCCGTTCTGATGAGGATTCTCACCATAGCGCATAGGGGTAGCGCCATCTACAGCCACCCTCAGCACTCCATCTGCAGCCGAGCCGAGTGGAGCCGGAGCAGTCGCTGTGGATGCAAAGTAATTGAATATTGCAGCATCGTAGCCTGACGACACAGCAAATGCCTGCGATGCAAACCAGCGACGCTCATCAAGGGTAGATTTAGCGCCGGAACGCTTCAACATCTCTGTGAGGGGCGCATACTGCGATTTAGATGCCACGATGATAACATCTGCAAAATTCTTTGCAGCGGCACGTATCAGAGATATGCCTCCAATATCAATCTTCTCGATAATATCAGCTTCCGGTGCGCCGGATGCCACAGTCTGAGTAAATGGATAAAGATCCACTATAACAAGGTCAATATCAGGGATTTCATAGCGGGTGGTCTGCTCGCGATCACCTTCATTGGCACGGCGAGAAAGAATGCCGCCAAACACTTTGGGATGCAGGGTTTTAACTCGTCCGCCGAGGATTGAAGGATAACCGGTCAATTCCTCAATAGCCTCACACTCGTAACCGAGACTTTCGATAAAGGAGCGTGTGCCTCCGGTTGAAAGAAATTTCACGCCATCGGCATTAAGAAGTGACAATATCTCATCGAGACCCTCTTTGTGGAACACCGAGATCAGCGCTCTTTTAATTGGTTTTATATCTGACATTTCGTTTTAGTGAATTTCTGAGTGATTTTCAGACTGCAAAATTACAAATAATCTTACACATATAAAAGATTAAGTTAGCAAAGTTGCAGATGAAGCTAAAAAAATTTGCAGAATCGGGAAATTATTGATACCTTTGCAGTGACTTTTGAAAGTCACCCGCGCATGTGGCGTAATTGGT
>JAFLRW010000309.1 GCA_022511285.1 Duncaniella sp. | reverse complement strand
GTCACTAATAAAGGCAAATTTTTGGCTCTCACAGAAGAAGGCACAGTTTCGCCATTAGGTGAAAAAACAGGTATCGACCATCTTAAAGAATTGGGAGTTACTCATGTTCATATACTTCCAAGTTATGACTATAATTCAGTGGATGAAGCCAATCTTCAGGAGAATGTTTATAACTGGGGCTATGACCCTCAGAATTATAATGCGCCTGAAGGGTCATATTCCACCAATCCTGAGAATCCGGCAATTCGTGTGGCTGAGATGAAAGAAATGGTGAAGGCTCTCCATGATAATGGCATCGGAGTGATTATGGATGTTGTCTACAATCACACTGCAGAAAACGATGGTAGCAATTTCTCACTCACAGCTCCGGGATATTATTATCGTCATAGAGAAGACGGAAGTTATGCTGATGCTTCAGGCTGCGGCAATGAAACCGCCTCCGATCTTCAGCAAATGCAAGACTATATAGTCAATTCTGTGAAATATTGGGCTGACGAATATCATATTGATGGTTTCCGTTTCGATCTTATGGCTATCCATGACACTGAAACC
>JAFLRW010000308.1 GCA_022511285.1 Duncaniella sp. | reverse complement strand
ACAAATGGACACGTCAACACACGGGTGGTCGTGTGGACTTTGAACAACTTTGGCAGAAAGATATTCCAGAGTGGGTGAAGCGTGACCGCAACTCTCCCTCTGTCGTTATGTGGAGCTTGGGTAACGAGCTGCAGCAAGATCCCAACCAGCCGTTCAACGACTTTGGTGTTACGATGTATCGCCTTATGCGCCCACTCATCAATCGCTACGACTCCACCCGATTGGTTACCGTTGCCATGCACCCACGCTATCGCAATTGGGAAACAGACTCGTTGCCTGCCGACTTGGCAATGATTACCGATGTACAATCTTATAATTATAGGTATATGTATTTCCCTGGCGACGGACGTCGCTTCCCATGGATGAAGTTCTACCAAAGCGAGGCCTCCGTAGCTGCCATGGGACAGAATTTCTTTGAAATGGACCGAGACAAGACTATCGGACTTGCTTATTGGGGAGCTATCGACTATCTTGGCGAGAGTCAAGGCTGGCCTGCCAAGGGTTGGAACCAAGGCGTGTTTGCCATCGACTTAGAGCCGAAGCCGAAAGCTTA
>JAFLRW010000307.1 GCA_022511285.1 Duncaniella sp. | reverse complement strand
ATCGTGTGGCACGGCCAGAAATATCGTGAACTGCTCTTTACACCACAGTCGGATGAAGCCTCGTTCTCTCTGCACGACGCAACTATCGGCGTGAATTTCCACTGGGAGCGCAAACAGACACAGACCTTCAACGGCACGTTGAGGTTGGTCGTTGAAAGCGACCAGATAACGGCCATTAACGAATTGCCTGTTGAACGCTATCTGACCAGTGTCATTTCCAGCGAAATGTCGGCTACGTCTTCGCTTGAACTGTTGAAGGCGCATGCTGTCATCAGTCGGTCGTGGCTGCTGGCCCAGATGGAGAAACGCCGCAAGCAGGAAGCAGTCGGTGACACGTTTTTCTCCTTTTTTAAGAAAGATGACGAGCTGATACGTTGGTATGACCGTGAAGACCACACCATCTTTGACGTTTGTGCCGACGACCACTGTCAACGCTATCAAGGCATCACCAATGCCGACAACCCGATGGTAGTGAAGGCCATTGAGGCCACCCGCGGCCAGATTCTGACTTATGACGGTGAGATATGCGATGCCCGTTTCTCCAAATGCTGTGGCG
>JAFLRW010000306.1 GCA_022511285.1 Duncaniella sp. | reverse complement strand
GTGCTTTTCACTGACGTACAACTCGGGGCAATTACCATAGCCACTGCCATCAACACAATAAAGAAAAGTTTTTTCATAATAATAAACTTTCGCCCTATTGACTCCCAAGATTCAGGCTTTTTATCAATTAATAAAAAAGAAGGCGTGAGAGTCTGAAGTGAACCCTAAAGTTTGGACAATAAACTTTAGGGTTCATTAATTATGAAAAGAACATTTGAAGAAAGATTAAGTATTGTAAGAAAAGCAAAGAAAGGCATCCCTATTGCTCATTTGTCTCGCGAGCATAAACTCAATGAGACTAAAATACTTGAGTGGGTAAGAAAATTTGATTTGTATGGTGAGGAAGGGCTGAAGAAACAGCCTAATATAAAAGCTACGCCAGAATTTAAGAGAGAAATTGTGCGTAAGATTTTAGAAAAAGGATTAACTTTGGCTCAAATTGTAGTTGAGTATCGTATCAGCCGGACAGCATTGGAGAGTTGGGTCAGAACTGTCCGCAAATACGGATATGACGCACTTGTATCAAAGACCCGAGGCAGACCGACTAAATACAATAT
>JAFLRW010000305.1 GCA_022511285.1 Duncaniella sp. | reverse complement strand
CTGTAAGCCGGGTTCTGTCCGCATCACGACTCACATCGTAGTGCGGTCCCGTCATTTATCTTGTCCCGAAGTCTCCTTCGGGCTCCAGCGGCCTACCCCCCGACAATGGACGAGCAACCCTTAAATGTCGGTATACATGGCCTTGCAACCCGCAAGTAGTACTGCCTCGCGTGTTGCCACGACGAGCGGTGGGCTCTTACCCCGCCTTTTCACCCTTACCCACACCGATGGCATGGGCGGTTATTTTCTGTTACTTTTAACTACACCCTCACGGATGTCTACCCGTTAGGTAATGCGGTGCTCTGCGTTGCCCGGACTTTCCTCCCTGACTCATGGGTCAGAGCGACGGGACGTCGCGGCAGGCTTTCCTCTCCGCAAAAGTAGTTATATTCGACCGGATTCCGATACTTGTTACCTAAAAATCTCGTTTTCGCCGACATCCAGCAGTGTGGTCACGGCCCGTATGCCTTCGGTGCCGATGTCTATGGAGTGTTCGTTGACGAAGAGCGCAATGTGGCGTCGGATTACGTCCTCATCCATCTCTTGGGCGTGTGAGCGGATAT
>JAFLRW010000304.1 GCA_022511285.1 Duncaniella sp. | reverse complement strand
CCGGCGAAGTGAGCGCTGCTATGGTGAAATCCACCGGCGCAACCCACGTAATCCTCGGCCACAGCGAACGCCGCCAATACTTCGGCGAAAACAACGAGCAACTCCTTGCCAAGACCCGTCAGGCCCTCGCCAACGGCCTCACACCCATCTTCTGCGTGGGCGAAGTGCTCGAAGACCGCGAAAACGGCTCTTACAACGACGTGGTGCAAGCACAGGTGGAAGCCCTTTTCCAACTCTCTAAAGAAGACTTTGAAAAATTAATAATAGCCTACGAACCCGTCTGGGCCATCGGAACCGGCAAAACCGCTACTGCGGAGCAGGCACAAGATATGCACGCCCACATCCGCAAAGTGATCGCCGAGAAATACGGCAAGGAAACAGCCGACTCCACTTCAATTCTCTACGGCGGAAGCTGCAAGCCCGAAAACGCCCGCGAGCTCTTCTCGAAGCCCGACGTCGACGGCGGTCTTATCGGCGGCGCAGCCCTCAAGGCCGACTCATTCTTAGGCATAATTGAAGCATTTAATTGAAAACCTACCGTCTACCTCATCTCTTCGCAGGGATTA
>JAFLRW010000303.1 GCA_022511285.1 Duncaniella sp. | reverse complement strand
AAGTTACAGCCGAGGATTTTACGTTCTACCTGATGCCCGTTACCGTGACTCTCGAGGAAAATCAGGACTATTATGGAGAAACAAATTCGACATTGACGGCCATAACGCCTTATGTGTCGGAACCGGTAATGACACGACTTTTACTTGATAAAGCAAAAATAAACTTTGTTTATAGTAAACAAACCACAAATTTTTAGTAACTTTGCCACGGTTTGATGAAAAACGATAAATTTTGATAGTCTATCCCTAATTTTTCTGAAAACCGGGTATTCTTCAAGCCGCAATAGCTCAGTTGGTAGAGCATTTCATTCGTAACGAAAAGGTCGTGGGTTCGAGTCCCACTCGCGGCTCCAATGCAACGGAACAGACCTTATAGTTGTTCCGTTTTTATTTATTAGTGTTTTTAATCTGAAAGAATTAACCCGTCAATTTTTTCGGTTATGCTTAAACGGTCACGTTTATTGACCAAACGCTGGGTGTCGGTGCTTGTAGGAGCGGTACTCCTTATAGGGCTGACTACAGTGATTGTGATTCTTGCGTCGCGCAAGGATATTCCTCTCGAAGACGTTCC
>JAFLRW010000302.1 GCA_022511285.1 Duncaniella sp. | reverse complement strand
GACGCTGGGCGTCGTACATGGGGACAGCCGAAAAACGAACCGTCCAGCCGTTGGGCAGCGTCGAGCTGAAAGGCATGCCTGCGCCTCCGCCCGTATGGTCGCCTACAATCTTAACGTTGGGCAGAGATTTCATGTACATCGTGAATTCATTGGCGGCCGAAAAGACATGGCGGTTAGTGAGCACGCACACGGACTTCTGCCAGCGCAAGGAAGCCGCAGGCTCCAGATAGCAAGGCTCCATGTCGGAGAAATCGCCGTGTCCGGGGCCTGTCTTGTGCTGGATATAGCCGACGAGCGTTTTCTCGTTGACGAAACGTGCTGCCAGTTTCTCGGCGTTGGTCAGCTCGCCGCCGCCGTTGTCGCGGATGTCGATGATGAGGCCGCGGCAGAGCAGGAAATAGCTAAGCACCTCGGTAAGATTTCCGTTGCCTATGCCACTGGAAAACGACTCGTAGCGTATGTAGCCGATGTTGTCGTCTAAGATCTTGTATTTCAATCCCGAGGCTATTTTGTAGTCAGTGCCTAAGTAGCGACGTTCCAGGCTGTCGCTGTAGTTGGCGGGGTAGTTTTCATA
>JAFLRW010000301.1 GCA_022511285.1 Duncaniella sp. | reverse complement strand
GATACCATGAAACGAATCATCCTCTCCGGCGGAGGTACCGGAGGACATATTTATCCCGCGGTGGCGGTGGCCGAGGCGCTGCGGCGCCGGCTCGGCGATGGGGTCGAACTGCTCTTTGTCGGCGCCGAGGGGCGTATGGAGATGGAGAAGGTGCCGGCGCTGGGCTACCGGATCGTCGGGCTGCCGATTGCCGGACTGCAGCGGCGGCTCGATCCGAAGAACCTGCTGGTTCCCTTCAAGGTGCTGAAGAGCATCCGCCGGGCCCGGCAGGCGATCCGCACCTTCGGGGCCGATGCCGTCGTCGGATTCGGCGGCTACGCCAGCGCCCCCGTGCTGTGGGCGGCGCAGCGCATGGGGCTGCCGACGCTGATTCAGGAGCAGAACTCCTATGCGGGGCTGACGAACAAGGTGCTGGCCCGCTCGGCGCGCCGCATCTGCACGGCCTACGAAGGGATGGAGCGCTTCTTCCCGGCCGACAAGATCCGGCTGACGGGCAATCCGCTGCGCGGCAACTTCTCGAAGCAGGGGGCCGACCGTGCCGAGGCGCTCGCCCACTACGGATTCACGGCCGACAGGCCGACGC
>JAFLRW010000300.1 GCA_022511285.1 Duncaniella sp. | reverse complement strand
ACGCTGCTGCCACCGGGATTACAAATTAAAAAAAGTGCAACCGGAAACCGAAGTTTACCACGTTGCACTTTCCTCTCTCCTCGCGGTATGGACGGGACTCGAACCCGCGACCCCCTGCGTGACAGGCAGGTATTCTAACCAGCTGAACTACCACACCGTTTGTCTTCATCGGGACTCTCATGTCCCGTTTGCGAGTGCAAAGTTACAACCTTTTTTTTATTCCACCAAATATTTCATCAAAAAAAATGCACTTTTTTTAATTTTCAGCATATTCGGCTCCTTTATTTCCTTTATTTTTTCACATCCGGCGCAATGGCACAGCCATAGGTTATCAACCATCCTGTCGGCACCAGCGTGCACTCATGGCCGTTACCCCAGCATCTCACGGAGTATCTCGAGAGCCGCCGACACGCTACCCACATCCTCTATCAGCAGCGACTGCTTGCCGTTGGCATCCCTGAGTTTTGTGCCGTGGATATGCTTCATCAGGTAATTGAGCACTTTGGAGAAGGCGTCGCTATGATAGTATGCCTCGTTTTCCTTGCCCACGAAATAAGCATACATGCGGCCCCCCTTAAGCACGATG
>JAFLRW010000030.1:14039-14290 GCA_022511285.1 Duncaniella sp. | reverse complement strand
AGGCAGAAGAGCTGATGAACACTGTGAGAAAGGACAGCAAGGCTCTTGAACTATCTAAAAAATTGGTTGAGGCATATCTCGATGGAGATCTCAATAAGATGCTTGAATTAATTGAAGACCCCGAGTTGGGCGCCGGCGATGGGAGCGAGCGCATCCTTAATCGCCGTAATGCCGACTGGGTGCGTGTGATAGCCGGGCTCATCCCTTCAGCCTCCATACTCATTGCTGTTGGCGCCGGACATCTTCCCGGC
>JAFLRW010000030.1:0-14029 GCA_022511285.1 Duncaniella sp. | reverse complement strand
GCGCGCCAAAGGATATGATGTCACTCCGGTAGAAAAATAATTATTATGATAGATCTTGACCACCTCACATATACCTACCCCCACTCCGAGAACAAAGCTCTTGACTGTGCAACCGGAAGCATCGCCCCGGGCATACATTTATTAATGGGCGAAAACGGCGCCGGAAAAACCACCTTGCTGAAAGTGGCTGCCGGACTGCTCAGACCTACTTCCGGCGAGTGCCGTCTCGATGGCGCAAGCACACTCTCTCTTTCGCCCGATATACGCCGAAAGATATTTTTCATCCCCGACAGGATAGACCTTCCAACTGCCACCGTCAACGAGTACGCAATCCTCACCGCCGGACTTTACGATCGGTTTGATGCCGGGATGCTGTCCTCCAATCTTCAAGAGTTCGGACTCACCGGCGACGAACCGCTCCAAAATCTCTCCCTGGGGATGCTTCATAAGACACTAATAGCCTATGGCTTGTCGCTCCGACCGGATCTCCTCTTGCTTGACGAACCGGCCAACGGCCTTGACATCTCCTCACGCAAGACTATGCGCGCTATGATGGCACGATGCATTGATGAACATCAGACGGCCATAATCTCCACCCACACGCCCTCTGATCTCCATGCCCTCTACGATGGCGTAATAATGCTTACGGCCGGAAAGATAAAGCTTTGCCATCCGACCTGGCATATCGCCTCGCGACTCGGATTTATCGCATCGACAGTTCCTCCGGCCGATGCGCTATTCACAGAGGCCGATTCCGGCCGATTTCTTTCGGTGGTGCCAGCCGGTCAAGGAGCCGGCGAGGGGGATGTGGATTTCGGCGTGCTTTACGCCGCAATGCAATCTTCCGTCAGCGATTCAATTCTGCAAATAATCAACAGCTCAAGCAATGACTACTAATCATCTTTCAATAATGTACGGGCTTTATCGCCGCCCGCTCCACAAAGCTGCCATCACCTGCTGTGTCACCACTCTATGTGCGTTCGTATCGTTTTTACTGATGTCGTATGTGAGTCAGCGGTTTATTGGTCTATATATGTTTACCTCAGTGGCAATGAGTGCCTCATTAGTGTTTTCAAGTTTAGCCTTCAACCGCCGCGACACCACACTGATGCGCCAGCTGCCTATTAGCGCAGCCACAAAAACCCTATTCTATATCATCATTCCGATTATCTTCTTCCCGTGCGCAACTCAAGGGTTATGGTGGGGACTGTGTATCGTGGCCGGATTGGTCACATCTACACCGGACTTTTATTGGCAGACAATCGAACGAGTGTTTGCAACAGGGGTAATAGAATGGATTAACAGATTCCCGATGTGGTTTTATATCTGCATCAGCATAGTCAACAATATCCTGACAATGACTGTTGTTTTGGCTATAGTAATCTGCACTCGCCCGGAGCGCCGCACTCTGCGGGCCGTGATGACGTATGTCGGATTAATCATCAGCTACGGATTGATTCCGGGATTGATAGGTTTTATTTTAGGAGTGAACGACGGTCTCAACGGCGAACCACACACTCCCGAAGCCGTGTCACTCATAGTAAACCGCTATCTCGAAATGACCTTTTTCATAATCGGCATTATCAGCATAGTCGCTACCGGATGGTGTGTAAGGGTCTTATATCGTCATTTTAGCCGCATCTAATGATGGAATTTAGCCAGGACAAACCAATCTATAGGCAGATAATCGACTCTTGCTACGCCCGCATTCTTTCCGGCAGGTGGCAACAGGGGGAGCGAGTCCCATCCGTGAGAGAATTAGCAGTGGAAGTGGCAGTCAACACCCACACTGTGCTCAAAGCCTATGAATTTCTTCAGAGCCACGGCATTATAGTGGCGCGGAGGGGCTTGGGGTTCTATCTTGCGCCCGATGCCGTAGAGCAGGTGAATGCCGCTCGACGCGAGGAATTTTTTGCCGTTACACTGCCGGCCGTCGCTGCCGAAATGAAGCTTTTGGGAATTTCAATCGAGGAAGTAGCAGAGCGGATACGTCAGTCGTGAGACTCAGCCACAGGATCAGGGAGGATGGTGACGCGCGAATCCTTGTCGACCATACGGCGCACCCTCACAATATCCTCATTGTGCATACGCATACAGCCGTGGCTGCGCCTCCCGGGCACTGAAGAGGGTGCATTGGTGCCGTGGATACCTATGCCCCAGAATCCGGGAGTGCGCAAGGAGATGAAAAACGGCCCGTAACACTTGTCTTTAGTATCCTTATAGGTCCAATCCGTGGAGTTGTAGACGCCGTGAATCACAAACGTCCCCTCCGGGGTGCGCCAATCATCCTTTCCGGTCTTCTGTCCGCGTTTGAGCGATGCGCACACTCTATAGCGGCTCATTGTATCGCCAAGGGCATTAATAACAAACAGGCGTGTGTTTGGCTTATCGACAACAATGTTTTTCGGTAATCGCATCCGGGCGGGAGCCACGGAGACGGGTGAATCCAATTCATCCCATCCATCAGGCTCGGGGAGCGCTGGAGGGGCTGTGTGCCTGTAAGATGCGATGAGTTGAGCCAACGCCGAAGAAAATTCAGGAGCCGAGTCATCAGGCACCTCGGCATAACTTACCGAGATGGCCGTGAGCATTATCACAGATAATAAATGGTGCAGACGCGGTTTCATAATGCGAAATTACACATTTTTCAGCAACCGTGCTGCGTAATTCGGGAAAAATTGTTACCTTTGCACGCAATAAATCCAAAACGTCTATGTCATTTATTGCAGATCGAGTAAAGATGGACGGGCTCACATTTGACGACGTCCTTCTGATTCCGGCCTATTCGGAGGTTCTCCCGCGCGAGGTCAATCTTTCCACCCGTTTTTCACGCAACATCACACTCAACGTCCCCATCGTTTCGGCAGCTATGGACACCGTCACCGAGGCGGCACTCGCCATAGCCATAGCCCGCGAAGGTGGCATAGGCGTGATTCATAAGAATATGTCGATTGCCGAACAGGCGCGCCAGGTGCACACCGTGAAGCGCGCCGAAAACGGTATGATCTACGATCCCGTCACCATCAAGCGCGGTGCCACAGTGGGCGACGCTCTCAATATGATGAAGGAATATCATATTGGCGGCATTCCGGTGGTCGACGATGACCGCAAGTTAGTGGGTATTGTCACTAACCGCGACCTCCGCTTCGAGCAGAATCTTAAACGCCCGGTGGAGGAGGTGATGACATCCGAGAATCTCATTACCACCAACCAGTCTACCGACCTTGAAGAGGCAGCCCGCATCCTGCAGGGTCACAAGATAGAGAAGCTCCCGGTGGTTGACAGCGACGGCCGCCTCGTAGGGCTCGTCACCTACAAGGACATAACAAAAGCCAAAGACAAACCGTTTGCCTGCAAGGACCGCCTTGGGCGTCTGCGAGTGGCAGCCGGTGTCGGTGTGACAGCCGACTCTATGGAGCGTGTCGATGCCCTTGTTGAAGCCGGTGTGGATGCCATAGTGATTGACACGGCCCACGGCCACTCAAAAGGCGTAATCGGTGTGCTCAAAGCCATCAAAGAGAAGTATTCCCATATTGATGTTGTGGTGGGCAACATTGCCACAGGCGACGCCGCCAAGTTTCTCGTCGAGAATGGTGCCGACGGCGTCAAGGTGGGCATCGGACCAGGCTCTATCTGCACCACACGCGTGATAGCCGGCGTGGGTGTTCCCCAGCTCTCGGCTGTCTATGATGTGGCTAAGGCACTTGCCGGCACAGGTGTGCCCTTGATAGCCGATGGCGGCATCCGCTATTCAGGCGATATAGTCAAAGCTCTTGCTGCCGGTGCTTACTCTGTGATGCTCGGAGGCATGCTGGCCGGCGTCGAGGAGAGCCCCGGCGACACAATTATATATAATGGACGTAAGTATAAGTCATATCGCGGTATGGGTTCGCTCGAAGCTATGGAAAAAGGTTCGAAAGACCGCTATTTCCAGGCCGGCGAGACTGACACAAAAAAACTCGTGCCGGAAGGGATAGCTGCCCGTGTGCCATACAAAGGCAATCTCTATGAAGTGGTCTACCAGATGCTCGGGGGTCTGCGCTCCGGTATGGGATACTGCGGAGCGAAAGATATCGAGACACTTCACACAGCAAAATTCACACGCATCACCAATGCCGGTGTGGCCGAGAGCCATCCTCACGATGTGGCTATCACAAGCGAGGCGCCCAATTACAGCGCTTCAAGCCGCTGATCCTGACCGACAGATAATAATATCGTGTAGTCCGACAGATTACTGCACAATAATCAGCGGGCCTTGGGCGTTTTATATCTGAAAAACAAACCCAATCAACACACATCTCTTCCCATCTATCACGATGAAAAAACATTATCTTCCGGCAGGGCTGATTGCCGCCACCCTTTTGGCTGCCACGGCAGCAGCACCCAAGGATGACCCTACGGTGATGACCGTTGACGGTGTTCCCGTGAGTCAAAGCGAATTTGAATATCTGTTCAACAAGAACAACCTCCAGCAGGAGAGTCCGCAGACTGTCGACGAGTATGCCGACATGTTTGAAATCTACAAACTTAAGGTGGCAGATGCCCGAGCTGAGGGCATAGACACTACGGCATCGTTCATTAAGGAACTCGACGGATATTGCGCAGACATTGAGGCACCCTTCCTCGTTGACACCCTGCTGAGCGACCGCCTTATCAACGAAGCCTGGCAGAGAATGCAGACTATGCGCGATGTCAGCCATATTATGCTCCCGCTGGGCACATCGGAGCGCGCCCGCACCCGCAATCGTGAGCGTCTCGACTCTATCCGCCGCGCCATATTGGCCGGCGCAAGCTTCGAGGAGATGGCGGCCAAATTTTCCTCTGACCAGTCATCAGCACCGAGAGGCGGCCACATGGGTATCCTCACAGCAGGAAGAGTCCCATACAAATTTGAAGAAGCTGCCTGGGCCACTCCCGTAGGCCAGATCTCCGAAGTGATTGAAGATGCGCCATACGGCTACCATATTATTAAGGTGATTGCCGAAAAGCCCCACCCCGGAATGGTGCGCGCACGTCATATTCTCAAACTCACTCAAAACCTTTCGCCCGAGCAGAAGGCCGAAAAGAAGGCTCAAATCGATTCCATCTTCAATCTCCTTACTCAAGGCGCCGACTTTAAGCAAATAGCAATGATGGAGAGTGAAGATCCCGGCTCGGCCCAGCGCGGCGGCGAACTTAACAAGTTTGGCCCGGGAATGATGGTGGCTGAGTTTGAAGAGCAAGCCTACGGACTCCCCGACAAAGGCCTCTCCTACCCCTTCGAAACCGCTTATGGCTACCATATCGTTCAGACCCTCGAGCATCTGCCGCTCGGAGACTTGAAAGATAATCGCAACTCTATATTGCAGGCTATGAGCCGAGACGAGCGTCTCTCATTGCCCCGCCGTAAACGTGTCAAAGAGCTTCAGGCGAAATGGGGCATCAGCGAGAATGCCGCGGGATTAGAGGCGGTGAACAAGGCTGTTGACGGCAAGCGTGGCACTGAAGCCTTCGAGGCAGTTGACGGATCAACAGTCGTGGCCAACCTTCCCGACGGTGGAGTAATCACAGCCTCTCAGGTAATCAGCGAACTCACAGGCCCTGTGCGCGAAAACACGCCCGACCCGGCAGGCGCCTTCTCCCGTCAGCTCGAACAGATGCTTGACGATGCCACAGTGAGCCGCGGCCGCATTGAATTTGCAAAGGACGATGCAGACTTCCGCAACCTCGTCAACGAGTATCGCGACGGAATCCTCCTCTTCGAGATATCTAATCGTAAGGTGTGGGATCGCGCTACAAACGACACCTTGGCCCAGCGCAAATGTTTCGAAGCAAACCGCACTAAATACACTTGGGACAAGCCTCGATTCAAAGGTGTCGTAGTGCTGGCCACTTCTGATTCTGTTGCCAATGCGGCCAAGACTCTGCTCCAGACCGCCGTTGTGCCCGCCGATTCTCTTGTAAAAACTCTGCGTGACACCTTTGGCCGCGACATCAAAGTGGAACGCGTTCTCACCGCCAAGGGCGACAATGCCATTATTGATGAGATTGCATTCGATGGACCTAAGGCTGAGGCTGTTGGTAAATGGGTGGCTTGGTTCCCCTACGACTGGAAAGTACTTTCAGCCCCCGAGGAGGCAGCTGACGCCAAGGCTGCCGTAGCAGCCGACCTTCAGCAGCAGCTCGAGACCGAGTGGATTAAAAATCTTCGCAAAAAATACAAAGTAAAGGTCAATAAAAAGCTACTCAAACAGTTAGCAGCCAAACAGAAATAAATAAAATCCACACTCTCCCTCTCCTCCATCTCAACCAAGGGCTGCGCCATCACGCAGCCCTTGGTTGGTATAAATGTTACAAAGCTCACATTATGAATCTGAAGAAATCACTAATCCTTCTCTTTTCAATCATCTGCACATTCGCCACATTGGCAAAAGCTGAAAAACCCTGGGCCCACGGAGCTCTGAGAGTCAGCGACAACGGAATGTATCTTTGCCACACTGACGGGGCTCCATTTTTCTGGCTTGGAGACACGGGGTGGCTACTCCCCGAACGCCTTGACCGCGATGAAGCCGCATTCTACCTCCACAGACTCTCAGAAGCTGACTATAATGTAGTGCAAGTGCAGACAATCAATGCCGTCCCGGCCATTAATGCTTATGGACAACTTTCACATCTCAATGGATGGGATTTCACTGCGATTGACCGCCCGGGCGAGTATGGTTACTGGGACCACATGGATTATATTATCTCTACTGCTGAACAGAATGGCATCTACGTGGGTATGGTGTGTATCTGGGGAGGTTTAGTGAAAGCGGGACTTATGGACGTGGAGCAAGCACGCGCCTACGGACGTTTTTTAGCCGAGCGATACCGTCAACGTCCCAACATCGTCTGGATAATAGGAGGCGACATTGAAGGGAGCGTAAAAACCGAGGTGTGGGACACACTTGCCGAGACAATTCGAGAGCTTGACCCCGAGCATCTTATGACATACCATCCACGCGGCCGCACCACATCTGCAAAATGGTTTAACTCCCGACAGTGGTTAGACTTCAATATGTTTCAGAGCGGTCACCGACGTTACGGACAACGAATGGGCAACAAGCAGTATCCCATTCCTGACGACACGGAGGAGGACTCCTGGATGTATGTAGACTCCGCTCGAGTCAGAGGTCCGTTGAAACCGGTGCTCGACGGTGAACCAAGCTATGAGGACATCCCTCAAGGGCTTCATTCCGATGCCGAGCCCCATTGGAGTGCCCGCGATGTGAGGCGCTATGCTTGGTGGAGTGTCTTTGCAGGTTCTTGCGGCCACACCTATGGGCACAATGCCATAATGCAGTTTGTACGTCCCGGCATAAAAGGTGCATACTTTGCCGATGGCACCGTTACGCCCTGGTGGAAGGCTCTTGATGCTCCCGGATTCAATCAAATGAAACACCTCAAACGCCTTATGCTCACCCTCCCTTACATGGACCGCATAGCCGACCAAAGTATAATCCTCAACAATGGCAATCGCTATGACCGCCTCATTGCCACTCGAGGCAATGACTATGCTCTTGTGTATAACCACACCGGACGCCATATGCAACTTGACCTCTCATCCATCACCGGCAAAGAGAAAAACATTTGGTGGATGGATGCTGCCACCGGCTGCATAAGCTACATTGGAAAGACAGGAAATCACATCGACTTTAAGCCCGCAAGTGATGCCGACGGAGTGCTAATAGCCATCGACTCCCACTGCAAATATATCACTCCTTCCACATCCTCACTCTCTCCTTCACCCACTATCATCGACTCCTCTCTTCTTGTTGAGTAATCGCGGAAAAACAGCAACAAAACTCAATAAAAACCTTAGTTTTTATCTAATAATTATTTATATTTTACGCGTATAGTCCAATCATCAATCAGCTGAATTACTGATAGATAACATTTATATTCCTTTTAGATTATTTAGATGACGGCAAGTCCCTATTGCACAATCTGAAACGTTAGGCTAATTTTGCACTGTCGAGAGGAAAAATTCATCCAGTCTCCCCTCGGCAAGGCATAGGTTCATAACAAACTAATAGTAGAGGTTTTATCTAATCACATCTTTCCAAAAACAAAAGAATCCCCTGTTTGGTACAAGAACTAAGGTTTTATCTAAGATAAAATCGCAAAAATTTCCGGAGCCCCTTCGAGATGAAGATGGCTCCGGTATTCTTTCCGGGTAGGAATGTATGCAGCTTCAATCAGAATTTTTCTTTAGGCTCAGAATAGCGTTCACACCACGCTTCATATTGAGGATAAAGTCGAGTTGCTGCATCATTATACCATCCGTAACCATTGCGACGCTCAGAGCCGATCTCCATCACCGATCGCACAGGCACACCATCGCGGTCACTGACAAATGGCTCAGCATTATCAAGATCGTAAAAACGTGCCCATAGCGGAGTGGATGCTGTCGCATCCTCCACCAACACCCTTTCCGGCTTGCCGTCAATCATTTGTGGCCCATACTTATATCCCACCAACTTATGGTCGTCAAGCCATCTCATAGCGCCATGAATTGCCTCTCGAACCCCGGCATTAGGCTCCGGCAGAGACATCAGGAGCTCCACAATTCCCACCGATTCCTGTGAGCAATACGAGGGAAGCTCGTATGACCGAGCCTTGGCCGGAGCCAGCGTCTCATGGTCATGCTGTTGACACCACACTGTGCGACGTCCGTCTGCGCCTATAATCTGAGTGGCAAGAATGCAGTCCACCCCACGTGCAAACGCATCATCAATGCGCAAGGCTGTCTCCTTGTCCACCATATTCTGGTAAGGCTCCACACCTGCTGAAATTTCGCGAAGTATTAACATGGTGTTGACCATAGCCCCGTCGTTATAGGTGATGTGCACTTGGTAGCCCCAATTTTCGGGCCAGAACTGAGGCCAGCCGCCATTAGGATACTGCCCGGAGAGCAGGAACTCTACGCCGCGGCGAAACGAGTTTAGATACAGCGTGTCTCCGGTAGCCTGATAGAGCCGCGCAAGATATGTCATCTGCTCAGTAGTTGCGTTATTGTCTATAGTCGAGTCATCGCGGCGACTTTTCACAGCCAATACGCTATCCATCTGAGATGGCGACAGCATCACCGACATATTAATATTCTTAGGCCAGCCGCCCGTGCAACGTTGATAGGCAACCACCTGACGGCCAATCTTATCAGCCAACTCCGTCTTGAAAAACTCTTTGTCAGTCTTGCGGAGCAGATTGCGTTGTTTCGACTTCGGAGCTGCTACAGCAGTAGCCACGCACAACCCAACCACTGCAACAATCGACAGAAATTTACATATTAATTTCATATTTTCACGATATTATTAGATTTCTTCGCAAAAGTAAGCAAAATATTTCTATTTACAAATGAAAATCACTCTAAAAACTGAAATATTTAGAGATAGATGTTTTGTTAAAAAACATTAAAGCCAAATATTTTTGAACCACTCGTCTTTGTATAATAGATAAGAATTATGTAATTTTGCGCTCGAATTATATACAAAACACAATCAATGGCAACAAAAATCAGACTGCAACGTCATGGTCGCAAGAACTATGCGTTCTATCCTATTGTTATCGCCGATAGCAGGGCACCACGAGATGGTAGATTTATTGAAAGGATAGGTTCTTATAATCCGAACACTAATCCTGCTACAGTAACACTCAATTTCGAGCGTGCTTTGTATTGGGTTAACTGCGGTGCACAACCCACCGACACTGTCCGCACCATCCTCTCCAACGAGGGTGTTCTCTTGATGAAACATCTTCAGGGAGGTGTGAAGAAAGGTGCTTTTGACGAAGCTGAGGCTCAGCGCCGTTTCGATGCTTGGAAGGCTCGCAAGCAGCAGAGTGTCGACACACTCCTCGCCTCGATGGCCGACAAGAAGAAACAGGACGCCAAGGCTCGTCTCGAAGCCGAGCAGGCTCAGAACAAGGCTAAGGCCGAGGCTGTAGCCAAGAAGAAGGCAGAGGCTGCTGCCGCTGCTGCAGAAGCTGCTGCCGCTGCTAACGCAGAAGCTCCCGCCGAGGAAGCTGCTGCCGAGTAATCTTTCTTCGCTCACACACATTTAACAATGATTTAAGACATCGTCACGGGGTTGAAACTCTGTTCAACTCCGTGACTTTTTTTCATTAACGCTTGGTCAAATGATTGAATATATAAAAGGTGTACTCACTGAAGTAACTCCTACCCATGTAGTAGCCGAGACTCAGGGGGGTGTTGGTTATATGGCTACCGTATCGCTTTCCACGTATGAAGCACTCCAAAATATGCGTGGCGAAGTGCGCCTGTTAATCCACGAATCAATCCGCGAAGACACCTGGACGCTTTACGGATTTGCCACTGCCGCCGAGCGTGAAATGTTCCGCCTACTGATTGGAGTGTCGGGCGTCGGGCCGAGCACCGCCCTGCTCATCCTTTCATCAATTAAAGTTCCCGATCTCGAAATGGTGATTCACTCCGGTGACCACACCCTACTGAAAACCGTCAAGGGTATAGGCGCCAAGACTGCACAGCGCATAATTGTTGACCTCAAAGATAAAATAAATCCATCAGAGGACACGTTATTAAATCAGCCGGCTGTCGCATCAACAAGTTATGGCGCCAACTATGAGGAAGCTCTCGCAGCTTTAGTAGCCCTCGGGTTCCAAAAGGCACAATCTCAGAAGGTCCTACGCCGCATCTTTGATGCCGACCCGGCTGTAAAAGTCGAAGAAGCAATTAAAAAGGCCTTCGGCATGATGTAGGAGCCAACCACAATCACTTTAATCAGGACGCTGAAACACAGTCTCTACATATCAGTTGCCCTTTCGCTTCTCGGGCTGCTCGCCGTCGCTACACTTTGTGGCGGAGGCTTTATTGCGCGCGCGGCATCGGAGAGTGAGCTCAAGCCACCACCGCCGGCTATGACGGAGTTATCGCTCCCCGGTGGTGACTCCATCTCCCTCCCGTTTGAGGTGAGTCGCACCATTCCACGCAGCTTTGAAGACCTTATGCAGCAGGACTATCCCGCAGACCTCAACTCACCCTCCAACCTCGTTACATCCACTGAATTTGACCCCGCGCTGGGATGCTATGTGGTGCGCACACGTCTGGGCGAGATGGAGATTGTCACCCCTTTCTACCTTACGCCACAGCAATACAATGCCTGGCAGAACCGCTCATCAATGCGCGACTACTTCAGGCTGCGCAATTCCGAAGCGTTGACTCAGCCTGACAAGGAGCCATTCAATATCCTTGATATGAACTTTGCCCTCGGGCCTCTTGAGAAAATTTTCGGCCCGGGAGGTGTGAGTCTGAAGACACAAGGCTCTGTGAATATCTCCATGGGAGTAAAATCAAACAAGACCGATAATCCCGCTCTCTCGCTCAATTCCCGACGCAAGACATATTTCGACTTCGACCAAAAAATACAGGCCACCGTCCAGGCGAGTGTGGGCGACCGTATGAAGTTCAATATGACATACAATACGGATGCCACCTTTGATTTTGACTCTAAAAACCTAAAACTCGCCTACGAAGGAAAGGAGGACGATATAGTCAAACTCATTGAGGCGGGCAACGTGTCAATGACTACCGGGTCATCGCTCATCCGCGGAAGCACTACCCTTTTCGGTGTTAAGACACAGTTGCAATTCGGCAAACTGACCGCAACGGCCTTAGTGTCGCAGCAAAATTCTCAGTCGACATCCGTCAACTCCAAGGGGGGCGCCCAGACCACCGACTTCAAGGTGCGCGCCGACGAGTATGATCAAAACCGCCACTTCTTCTTGGCCCACTATTTCCGCGATAATTACGACCAGTTTGCATCGCGCCTGCCTTTCGTATCCTCAGGCATTAAAATCACCCGCATCGAAGTGTGGGTCACCAATAAAAACTCCCGCTTTGACCAAAGCCGCAACTTCGTCGGCTTTATGGACCTTGGCGAGCACGACCGACTCGGATCATCCTATTGGCAGCCGACAGGAGCCCTACCCATTCCCTACAACAACGCTAACTCCCTGCTTGCAACCATAAAATCAGACTATCCCGGCGCACGAAACATCAACACCGTTACTCAGACCCTCGCCCCTCTGGCCGCCTACGGAATTGAAGGAGGGTCTGACTACGAGAAAGTAGAGTCAGCACGCCTGCTCTCCTCGTCGGAATACACCCTCAATTCCACCCTTGGCTACATCTCTTTAAAAAGCGCTCTAAGCGCCGACGAGGTGCTGGCCGTTGCTTATGAATACACTTACAACGGGCAAGTGTATCAGGTGGGTGAGTTTTCTGCCGACATCACCTCGACCGAGCAGTCGCTATATCTGAAGATGCTCAAATCCACCACCGTCAATCCTCGGGCTCCGATGTGGCATCTGATGATGAAAAACGTATATCCCCTCGGCGCTTATCAGGTGCAGAAGCAGAACTTCCGTCTCAATATCAAATATCTCTCCGACACCACCGGCACAGAAATCAACTATATCCCCGTACCGTCAATTTCCGACAAACCGCTGCTGCAGGTGATGAACCTCGACCGCATTGACTCCAACGAAGCCTCTAATCCGGATGGTTTTTTTGACTTCATAGAGGGGTACACCATACTTGCATCGCAGGGAAAGATAATATTCCCCGTTGTGGAGCCGTTTGGCAAACACCTTGCCGAAAAGATTGACGACCCTGTCACGGCAGCTAAATATGTGTATCAGGAGCTCTACGACTCCACCATCGTGGTGGCGCGGCAGTTTGCCGACAAGAATAAATTTGTGCTCGAGGGAAAATACCAAGCCTCATCAGGCTCACAAATCAGGCTCAACGCCATGAACGTGCCTCGAGGCTCTGTGATAGTGACTGCCGGAGGTGTAGTGCTCACCGAGAACTCCGACTATACCGTAGACTATGCTATGGGCATTGTCACAATTACGAATCAAAGCATCATTGACTCCGGGCAAAGCATCAACGTCACGCTTGAAAACCAATCACTCTATTCCACCCAGCGCACGACACTCTTAGGTCTCGACCTCAACTATAAGTTTAACAAAGACTTCAACATCGGGGCCACAATTATGCACTTTTCCGAAAAAGCGCTAACCGAAAAGGTAAATATTGGCGATGAGACCGTCAACAACACCATCTGGGGACTCAACTCGCAATACAACACCAAATTTATGTGGCTCACCAATCTTCTCAATAAGATTCCCACAGTTAACGCCACACAACCCTCGTCTCTGAGCCTGCAGGCTGAGTTTGCCCAACTGATTCCCCACGCTCAAAAGACAGGTTCAAACAAAGGGTCAAGCTATATTGACGACTTCGAGTCGACACAGATTGGCATCGACCTGCGCTCACCCTACTCTTGGTTTCTCGCTTCTACCCCCTACGATCCCTCGGGCGACGCGCTATTCCCCGAAGCAGCCCTCTCCAACAACATTGACTACGGCAAAAACCGAGCCCTTCTCAACTGGTATTTCATTGACCGTATGTTCACTGCCCGCAATTCGTCGATGTGTCCCGGATATATCAAGGCCGACCCCAAGCAGATGAATAATCCCTACATCCGCGAGGTCACATCGCGCGAGATTTTTCCCGGACGACAGTTGGCCTACGGAGAGTCAAACACCATCCAGACCCTCAACCTATCCTTCTACCCCACCGAGCGCGGCCCCTATAATCTCGACGCCACTAATATCGACTCTGACGGCTCTCTGCTCAATCCGGAGAAGCGTTGGGGCGGAATTATGCGCAAGATGGACAACACTAACTTTGAAAGTTCCAACATCGAGTATATCCAATTCTGGATGCTATCTCCCTTCCTTGACCCTGACGCCGACAACCTCGACGGCGGCGACCTATACATCAACTTCGGCGAGGTGAGCGAAGATATCCTGAAGGATGGTCTCAAGAGCTATGAGAACGGTCTGCCGGTCGACGGAAACAACCAGTATATGGAGAACACCGTGTGGGGACGCGTGTCTAAGCAAAACTCTCTCACATACGCCTTTGACAACAACTCCACAGCACGCCCCCTGCAGGATGTGGGAC
>JAFLRW010000003.1 GCA_022511285.1 Duncaniella sp. | reverse complement strand
TACAAGAACCTTGCCGATAAGAATCGGGAAGAGGGCAAGACCGATATTCTGAACCCAGAAAATCAGAGAGTATGCACTGCCGAGGAATCGCTTATCCATCACTTTCGGAACAGAAGGCCAAAGGGCTGCAGGCACAAGAGAGAACGAAATGCCAAGCACCACGATGGCCGAATAAGTAATCAATTCACTCTTTGTAGCAGGCACGACGAAAGCAAAAGTCAAATGACACACAATCATCAGAATAGCACCAATGATGAGCATTGTAGCACCTTTGCCCTTGTGATCAAGGAACCAGCCAAGGAAGGGTGTGAGACACGCAGCGCCGATGGGAAACCAACGGAAAATGTCAGCAGCCTGAGTCTCTGTGATGCCGAGGTTACACTGAAGCATATTAGCCGCATAGCGCTGGAAAGGAAAGATGGCTGAATAATAAAGCACACAGAGCATAGCGATAATCCAAAACAGGCGGCTGCCGAAGATAGCGCCAACGTCGGATAGCTTAAACTCTTCATCGTCTGCCGCAGCAAGAGCAGCCTTGTCAGCGCCAATCTCCTTGTCAAGCTTGGAATCCATAAATGTAAAGACTATATAGCTGAGCAGACCGATACAAAGCAGAGCAGAGCAGAAGGCCACAGGAATAACCACAGTGTGGTCCCCACCCCATTCAGCCAGACGAGGCGAGATAGAGAAAATAGCAAATACACCCACACGGGCAATAGCCATTTCCAAGCCCATAGCAAGAGCCATCTCCTTACCTTCAAACCATTTTGCCAAAGTCTTGCTCACCGTAATACCCGCCATCTCGCAGCCACAGCCGAATATCATAAAGCCGAGAGCCGAAAGCTTGGCGCTACCAGGCATCACAGTCCACCACGAACCGAGCCAAAGATCTAAACTCGAACCCTGGAACATATCGCTCAAAGCATAAAGCTTGATGAAAGCTCCGGCCACCATTAGAGAAGCCGAGAGCACACCGGTGAATCGGATTCCCATCTTGTCGAGTATGATACCCGCAAGAATCAAGAAGCCAAACACATTTAAGATATACTCAGCTCCGGCATAATAACCAAACGCATCCGGCGACCACCCGCGCTGAGTCTGCACCAATGACTGCAATGGCGACATAACATCGACAAACATATATGCAAAAAGCATCATTGATGCCACAAGCACAAGCACCGTCCAACGTGCCCACGCCTTGTCAGAAAGCAACTGCCGCACGGGAGCGACTACCGTCTCATTTACTTTTTCCATTTCTAAATTCTAATGATGAATAATATTTTCTTAAAATTATGACCACAAAAGTACGCAAAAATTATCTATATAAGGAATAAATGAAGTAAATTTGCGATAAAATTACCTGTTAAATATGCTTGTTCGTCAACGTTTCGACTTAGACAGCACTGTACGGCTGCTAATAAACTGCGCAATTATTGTCGGCGCAATCTGGCTTGTCAATATCCTCCGCGGTGTGTTGCTCCCTTTTTTGGTGGGATGTCTGATAGCCTATATTTTTGAGCCTTTTGTGCAATTCAACCGCAGCCTGCTCAAACTCAAAGGGAGAGTGATTGCCGTGTTTGTCACTCTTTTTGAACTTCTGTTTTTCATAAGCGCAGTGTGTTATATAGTAGTGCCGATGATAATAAACGAGGCCACACAGACAGCCTCAATGTTCAAGAACTACTCCGATGTTCACCACACGGTCAATTATATCCCCCAACCGGTAATCGACTTTGTGCAACGGAATTTAGACTTTGATTATATCGCCTCAATGCTCACTCGCGAACAGTGGACACGCATGGCCGAAGAGACGCTGACAGCTTCGTGGTCAGTCATTTCCGGAAGCATCTCGATTGTGCTGAGCGTATTGAGCTGGAGTGTGGTGGTGTTATATGTGATTTTCATAATGATAGATTATGAACGAATATTATCCAACTGCCGCCGCATGGTAATGCCCAAATATCGGCGCATAGTCTTCAAAATCGGGAACGATGTGAAACAATCAATGAACTGCTACTTCCGCGGGCAAGCCCTGATAGCATTTATCGTAGGAGTGCTGTTCTCCATCGGCTTTTTAATCATAGGTCTGCCGTTAGCTATTGTGATGGGAATGTTCATCGGTTTGCTCAATATGGTGCCCTACCTCCAGATAATATCCCTGATACCTGTGACGCTCATCTGCCTAATCAGCTCCGTCGGAAGCGAGACAGGTTTCTGGGTGATATTCGGACAGACCATCATAGTCTACGTTGTAGTGCAGGCCATCCAGGACCTCATCCTCACGCCACGCATCATCGGCAAGGCAATGAGTATGAATCCCGCCATCATCTTTCTATCCCTCTCTATATGGGGCACACTGCTCGGATTTGTCGGATTGATTATCGCCATTCCACTCACCACACTGCTCTTGGCATACTACGACGAATACATCATTCGTCCGGGAATCATCCAAGAAGAAAGGAGAAAAGCACGCAAAAAATTAAATAAAAATTAACAATCACCTACTCCACCTGTAGCTATTTGTTAAATTTATGTTAATGACGCCAGAATTCTTAGGAGATAATAAAAAAAGTACATAACTTTGCACCGCAAAAGAGAAAAAGACATCTCTATTGTATCCTCCAAAAATCCTAATCGGGGTGTAGCTCAGTTGGTTAGAGTACGCGTCTGGGGGGCGTGAGGTCGCTAGTTCGAGTCTAGTCACCCCGACAAAAGGAATAAAAAAAGCTTGCGAGTCTGAAGGCTCGCAAGTTTTTTTATTCCCCCATGAAGGGACAGCGGATTTTCCTTGAAAACAACATCTTATGAGTTAGCTTTATGTCGAAGTAGATAGTCGCTAATGGCCAACGCCACACGCGGCAACCCTCGCGGCATCTCAGGAGTGAGGATATCGTAAACATCCGATGGGTGCTCCTTAGCCACCTGCATCACTCGCAGATACTGCTCGCGTGTGATTATTGATGAGAAGTCTGAGAGCTTATCCTCGTTGATAAGCTGCACAATGTGGCCATACACAGTGACCGGCTTAATATTTTTCTCAGCGGCTATTTCATCTATATTATAACCGGCCTTGAGCAGCAGCAAAGTCTCGTCAGACGACAATCCTGACCCGACAGAAGCCTTCAACCCTTTGGATTTTCGAATAGCAGTGACAAAGGGTCGCCAATAGCGAACAGTCTTACGCTCACCTATGCCCTCGACCGTCGAGAAATCATCCATCGTGACAGGCTGAAGCCTCACGAGTTCAAGAAGCGTTTTGTCTGTGAGAATAAGGTATGGGGGCACCTTCTCCTCCCGTGCAAGTTTAAGGCGCACCTCCTTAAGCTTATCCATCAGCACCTCAGCCGGATTGAGGACCTGTTTTTCAGCGGATGCTTTAGCTCTACGCGAAACAGTCCGTCGGTCAAACGGCACAAATACAGCCAATTCCACCGGAAGCCGATGCATCAGCACATTTCGCCCATAGGAGGTGATTTTCAGATGATTCCCCTCATTGTATGCGATATCCAAGAGCCCGAGTTGAATCATCTGAGTGATATAAGCATTCCACTCTGCAAAACTCAAATCTCTGCCACACCCATAGGTCTTAATCTTATCATATCCGCGCAGCATCAGCTCTTGGCGTGCGGCCCCGCGCAGGATGTCGATAATCATTGTGATACCGGCAGTTTCATTCACACGCACCACTGCGCTCAAAGCCTTCTGCACGACAATGGTCCCATCAAAGCGACTTGGAGGATTGAGGCACACATCACAGTTGCCACAATCATGGTCCATACTCTCATTGAAATAGCTCAGAAGAATGCGACGTCGACAGAGCGAAGCCTCGGCATACTCCTTCGGGAAAGCTTCTCTCCGTTAATCACTTTCTGTCCGCTATCGTCAACAAAGCTCTGAAGTGTGGCTATGTCACCGTAAGAATAAAACATCAGAGTCTCAGCCGGCGCGCCATCCCGGCCGGCTCGGCCTATCTCTTGGTAATAGCTCTCGATATTACGCGGCATATTGTTGTGGACCACCCAACGGATATTACTTTTGTCAATGCCCATTCCAAACGCCACAGTGGCGCATATTACCTGCAAATCGCCGTTTATAAACATATCTTGGGCAGAGGTGCGGGCACTCACGGAAAGGCCGGCGTGATAGACCGCCGAGCGATAGCCGCGCGCCCGCAGTTGCCGGTCCATATCCTCAGCGCCTTTTCGAGATATGCAATAGACTATACCTGAGTCAGAGCGATGACGGTCAATCATAGCGCAGATGTGATTTATGCGCTGAGTTTTCCCGGCATCAACCATCACCTTGAGCGAAATATTAGGGCGATCAAACGAGCCGACAAAGAGTTGAGGGTCCTTGAGTCGCAGCTGCAGGGCTATATCCTCACGCGTCAACTTATCGGCTGTAGCGGTAAGCGCCATCACCGGCACGTGCGGAAAAATCTCTTTGATTTTTGAGAGTTGAGTGTAGCCCGGTCGGAAATCGTGGCCCCACTGAGAGATGCAGTGAGCCTCGTCAATGGCAAAAAGAGTGATTGGAAGCTCACGGGACCATTGGTCAATCTCAGCGAGCAGTCGCTCCGGCGATATATAGAGTAATTTGATGCGGCCTGTGGCAAGCTGCATAAGAATCTGCTTGTTGTCCTCCTCTCGCTGTTGAGAGTTGACCGCTGCCGCCGGGATGCCATTGGAAATAAGGGAATCCACTTGGTCTTTCATCAAAGCTATCAGAGGGGACACCACTATCACCACTCCGAAGTCGGCGATAAGTGCCGGAATCTGATAGCAGACAGACTTACCGCCACCGGTGGGCATCAGCACCACTGAGTCGCGACCGGAAAGTGCTGCAGAGATAATCTCAAACTGCAAGGGACGAAACGAACTGAAGCCATAAAATCTGCTCAAAAGAGCCGTGGCCTTTTCCTTTAAATCAAGCATATTGCTCAATAGGCATTTTCCTCAGAGGAGAACGCATTTATAATGGTTCGGATAATAATCTTAATATCAAGAAGGAAACTCCAGTGTTCAATATACCAGATATCGTGTTCCACACGCTTCTGCATCTGCCAAAGCTCCTCGGTCTGTCCTCGATATCCTCTGACCTGTGCCCAGCCTGTGATGCCAGGCTTGATGAAATGACGCACCATGTAGTCGCTGATTAGTCGCGAATAGTCCTCAGTATGTTTTAACATATGCGGGCGAGGACCCACCACTGACATATCGCCACGCAATACATTGAAAAACTGAGGCAACTCGTCGATACTTGTTTTGCGCAGGAAATCGCCTATAGGAGTTTTTCGAGGATCATTCTTGCTTGCCTGGACAATATCGGCATCATCGTTGACACGCATTGTGCGAAACTTGTAGCACCAAAATTCATTGCCCTTATATCCGGTGCGTTTCTGCTTGAAAAAAACCGGGCCCGGAGATGTCAGCTTGATGGCAATAGCAACCGGAATGAATATCACCGGGGATAGAATCAGAAATGTAAGGGAAAATATAATATCAAAAAGCCTCTTGAGAGTGGAGTTAACAGCACTCTCCAAGGGATTATTGAGTCCTGCCATCACGAGGACGCTGCCAATGTGGTCCTGCTTGAAACCTCGGGTAAGATATGGCGATAGACGTGGCACAAAATAGAATTTCATCAGATGTGAGTCACACACTCGCACAGCAAGCTGCACCAGCTCCTCATCCTGACCTGAAGCGGCATAATACAATTCATCAGGGCCCTCTGCCTCTACAAAAGCTTCAAACTCAGAGAAATTCCCTTTATACAGATGCTTATACGGAAAATCCGGGGGACAATAAAGGTCGAAGAAACCTTGCACTTCGTAGCCAAAACCTATGTCAGCCACCATTTCCTCATAGAGGCGACGACCTGTGACACCACACCCCATTATCACCACCTTCTTCTGATTTCCGCCTTTACTGCGATAATATTTGAGGAGCATCTGTCCTGACAAACGCCAGACAAGCAACACCACCGCCAACGCACAATAAAGCTGCACGAAAACATGCCATCGGACATTGTCAAGCTCCATCAAATAGAGCAATGTGATGAAACAGAAGAGATGACTTGCCACGACGAGAAGCACACGGCGCATCAAGCTATCCATCTGGAGGTTACGCTCCTGATTGACATCGTTGACCCACAACATTGCCGGAATGAAGGCTATGTTGAGGAGCAACCACACCATCCGAGAGTGGAACTCTCCAACATCGGGATTGAAAAGTCCAACTACGAAAAACACCAGGTTAAGCACCACGATGTCGACCGCAGTGTAAATTCGGTGGATGAAGCGTCCGTATTTGCCCCTTTGAAACATTAGAAGAACGTGAAGGATAGGTAGTGTCTAAAAAATAACGCATAACCAACGCACCCGAGGCGGCTTACGCTCCGAGGTGCGACGGATGTCACGAAAAGATTACAGACGGCTATCTATAGCCTTAATTTTCAGTTCGAGATCAGCGAGATCATCACGCAGACGCTGCACCCGACGTTGCATGTCGCGAAGCATCGAATCGGCATTTTTCGAGCGTGCATTGAGGAATCCCATATTATTCTCGTAGGTCTGCAACTCGCCCTTGCGCTGCTCGTAAGAACGGAGAAGACGTTCGCGCTCGCGATACAAGCGCTGTGAGTCTCCCTGCATCTCGGAAATAGAATTCTCAAACGCCTCCATACGAGAGCCTCTGCGCTCCATTTTAAGGGCCTCGTAGAGTGAATCTACCACGGCGCGATACTCGGCATAGACCTTATCCTTCTCATTGAAAGGCACGTGGCCCACACTCTGCCATTCAGCCTGAAGATCTTTCACGGCCTTGATAGTATCCTCGCGATTCTCCGCGGGGGCCTCGGCAAGGCTCTTGAGTTTTTGAATTATTTCCTGTTTCTGCTCAAGGTTGGCACGTTCGGTGCGACGAGTGCCGGAGCTGTTTTTCTTCTTACGGTCAAAGAAATAATCGCAAGCATCAAGGAATCTGCGCCACACCTGGTCAGAATGCTTTTTGGGCACGGCACCGATTGTCTTCCACTCCTTCTGGAGAGCAGTAAGCTCATCGGCAGTGGCGCGCCAATCAGAACTCTCCTTCAATGCCTCAGCACGCTCGCAAAGAGCAATCTTCTTTTCAAGATTCACCGATAGCTCCTCCTTCATCCGTTTGAAGAAATCAGTCTTGGCGGTAAAAAACTTGTCACAAGCCTCACGGAAACGGCTGAAGAGTGCATTATTCATCTTGCGCGAGGCATGACCGAGGGTCTTCCACTCCTCCTGGGCTGTAATAAATTCGCGAGTGGCAGCATCCCAGGCAGCATAAGTCTGAAGACCGGAGAAGTCAACAGCCTCAATACGCTCACACAATGCTGTCTTAGCTAATTCGTTCTCCTGCTCGCGGGCCTTACGTTCAACGAAGAAATCCTGATATCGCTTGTGGACTTCGGTAGAAATTTCTTTGAACTTACCCCATATCTCATCGCGGACATCTTTCGGGACCGGCCCTATCCCACGCCACTGGTTCTGAAGTTCCTGAAGGCGTTTAAAAGCCATTATAATATCCTCTTCCGCGCGCAGCTTTTCAGCCTCGGCAATCAGAGTCTCCTTCTCGGCAAGATTCTTTTTGAAGTCATAGTCACGCAGCTCCTTATTGATTTTGAGTTGGTCATAAAACTTCTCAACCGCCTCCTGGTAAGCACGCCATAAATCGCTTGCCACAGTTTGCGGCACATCGCCAATCTCCTTAAACTGAGTCTGCAGCTCGCGCACGGTGGAGAATACACGATTCACATTATCGGTGTCGGCACTCAGTTCGTTGAGTTGGTCAATAATAGCCTTCTTGCGATCATAGTTAGCCTGTTCCTGGGCCTCGATAGCTGCACGGTAGGCAGCCTTTTTATCCTTTATGATAGTCATAAGGCCCTTGAAAGCCTCTTCAGCTTGGTCTGTGGCAGGAACAAAGGCTTCAACGTCACCACCTTCGGCAATAAAAGCTTCGCGCTCAAGTCGATGCTCCTCATTGCGCAGAGCATAGAACTGCTGTTTCAGTCGGCCCACCTCATCATTGGAAATCTCCGCAGCATCGCGGGAAGAAATTTCGGCGAGAGCGGCAGTCAATTCCTCTTTTGTCAAGGCCTGCTGGGAAGTCTCTTTGCCCTGGGTCGGTTCGGCGGGTGTTGTTTCAGTTGTCTCTGAGGCGGCAACTTCAAGATTCAAGGTCTCATTTACCTCAGTGGGTTCGATAGACGGATCGCGCTGTTCCATAACAGTTCGTTGGGGGGGTGATAATGTAATAAAATTGCTTCCGTTCTGCGCCTTCTAAACGATGACTTCAGAACTGAAGGAGATCGGTAAAAAATACAACAGTGGGAATACGGCCAAGCGTTTCCGACGGCTAATTTAAGCACTATTTTGCAAATTAACAAACAAAATGCTAAAAAACATAAAAATCCCTTATCTTAGGCCATTGTGAGCCGCATTGATTGAGAGGCTCAGATATCAGCCTCTTCTCCGAGCTGTTCCTTCATCCGGCGGAGTATACTATTTGCATTATGATTGACAATCAACGCACAGAAAATCCCCACAATCAGACCGGCAAGCCCACCAAAGAGCATATATCGGCCAAAGAGATTGGCAAACGTGGCAAGCATATAAACCAATAGCGGAACTGCGAGAATCATCCCGACGGCACGTTTGGCATATCTCATCCTTTCAAGGCGGCACACCTTCATTATCGCTTCGCGGACTGAAAGAGAGCCAAAGTCCAATTCCTTGACATAGAACGCTTGCCAAAGCTGCAAGCCCCCCATCAGAACAAAAAAAGCGATGGAGAGACCAGCCAAAAGTGGCGCCGACTTGGCTAATGAACTGACGGCCAAAATACCGAGGCATGACACAGCCACCATTCGCATACACAACGAATAATATTTTCCTCCGAGCGATTGCACGCGTCTGCGTGCCACGCGCTGCTCCACCTCACGGGCTCCTGCAGTGTCGGGGTTGACATCAATTGACCGCCATTGTGCTTTCAGCTCATCTATATTCATATTTCCTTGTTGCTTTCAATTAGTTTAAGTTTTATACGGCGCAGGCGAGTGGCCACATTGTTGCGAGTGAGTCCTGAGAGCTCTGCAATCTCATCATAACTCTTTTCATCGAGCCACATCATTATCAGCGCCTTATCCATTCCGGAGAGGCCGGAAATCAACTTATACATGGTGCGCAGTTGCATCAGTCGTTCTGAATTGTCAGCATCCCCCTCCATATTAATCACCGACTCTAAGGGCAAGCGTCCCTCAGTGTGGCGCACATTGCGGCGGAAATATGTAACACAGGTGTTGATGGCCATTCTATAAAGCCACGTGGAAATCGCGGCCGCGCCACGATATGCGTCAAGCCCCTGCCAAACATTGGCCAGCACTTCTTGATATAGGTCATTGAAGTGATGGCCGTCAGTGGCATACATATAACATATTTTATAAAGGAGACGGCGATTGGAGTCGATAATCTCGGCGAAAAGCCGCTCCTTGTCAGATGGAGTTGACATCGGTAATCAGTGGGGATGTTTCATATTAGACGCAGAGATTAAGAAAAAGTTTCAACGCCGATGAAACTTTTATCGTAATTTTGCGACTAATTACATGACGCATACCTTACACACATACACTACTGTATCTATCAGCGCAAAAATGAATATACTGGAAGTAGAAAACGTAACAAAGACCTACGCCTCCCACAAGGCTCTCGATGATGTGAGCCTTACCATTCCCGAGGGGCAGGTGTATGGTCTGTTGGGCCCGAATGGCGCCGGCAAAACCACATTGATACGCATCATCAACCATATCACCGCCCCTGACTCGGGACGGGTGTTGTTTGACGGACATATCCTCACGCAAGAGGATGTGGAAAAGATAGGCTATCTGCCGGAAGAACGCGGACTGTATAAGAAAATGAAGGTGGGTGAGCAGGCACTGTTTTTCGCCCGTCTAAAAGGACTCTCCAAATCTGAAGCCCAAAGCAGCCTCAGAAGATGGTTTGAGAAATTCGACATCCTCTCGTGGTGGGATAAAAAGGTGGAAGAGTTATCCAAGGGTATGGCTCAGAAAGTGCAGTTTATTGTGACAGTGCTCCACCGGCCGCGATTGCTCATCTTTGACGAACCGTTCTCGGGGTTTGACCCTATCAACGCCAACTTGCTCAAAGAGGAGATTATCAAACTCAAAGACGAAGGTGCCACCGTGATATTCTCCACTCACAATATGGCCTCCGTTGAGGAGATATGCGACAATATCACTCTCATCAACAACAGCCGCAACATACTCAGTGGCAATGTCGATGAGCTGCGGCGCAGATACTTCGGCGGGAGATACGATATCACATTTGAGGGCGACCATCAAGCTCTGATGGAACGACTGCTCCCCGTGGCCGGCGATTTTACACTCCCCACCCCTGACGCACAAGGTCACACACGCCTTTCGCTGCGTGTCAATGACGGCGTTGAGCTGCGCGATGTCATCGCCATAGCCAACGACACCGTGGCTCTGAAAGGATTTAACGAGAGTATAGCCTCAATGAACGAGATTTTCATCCGAGCCGTGAAGGATGATTTAGCAATATCATAACCGTAACACACCCAATCACACATATGTCAAAAATAGGAATAGTAATCGAACGCGAATACATGGAGCGCGTCAAGAAGAAGAGCTTTATCATCACTACAATCCTGATGCCATTGCTGATGCTTCTTTTAATGGCGCTTCCAGGGCTGATGATGGTGTTTATGGACGGCTCGGAGACCACTGTGCTTGTAGTGGACAACAGCGGCTCTGTGGCCACACGCCTGACAGACACGCCCGAAGTTAAATTTCGCCCTGCCACTCCTGATGTGACAGTCGACTCCGCGATGCAGATCCAAGACGAAGGGGCTGTGCTCGTAATCCCTTCCGGAATACTGGAATCTCGCCGGGGACAACTTAAATTGTTGAGCAACGGCCCGGTGCCTCTGGCTGTAGAAAGCGCTATCACCGGACAAATCAACAAAATTGTAGAGACCGAAAGGCTTAAAGGATATGACATCGACAACCTTGACAAGATAATGGACGAGGTGAAAAGCGATGTCACCATCAGCACATTGCGCACTGACAAGGGGGATAGTGAGGCACTCTCCTCTGAGCTAAGCTACGGATTAGGTATCGGATTGACATTTATCCTCTATATGTTCCTCCTGATTTACGGACAGATGGTGATGACGTCAATCATCGAGGAGAAAAGTAATCGTGTGCTCGAAGTGGTGGTCACATCTGTAAAGCCCGCCCAACTTATGCTTGGAAAAATCATAGGTGTAGCTTTGGTGGCTGTGACACAGATGCTTTTGTGGGGAGTGCTCCTATCTGTAATGTCGGGGTTCATACTGCCGGCTCTGCTGCCCGACGATGTGATGAGCGATATTGCAGCCGTGCAGATGGGGAATAGCGACAGCATCGGACACCAGGACTCTATCGAACTGATCCAGGCTATGGCGTCGCTCACCAATGTAGGCGAAGTAATCGGCCTTGCTGCTCTGCTCACATTATTCTTGGTGCTCGGCTTCCTGCTTTATTCGTCAATCTTTGCCGCCGTGGGCTCGACTGTCGACAATGTCCAGGACGCATCCCAGCTATCCTCGTTTGCCATATTCCCGATCATATTCGGCTTGATTTTCGCTATGGTGGCCGCTGCCGACCCTATGGGGCCACTTGCATTCTGGTCGTCCCTCTTCCCTCTGACCGCTCCGATGGTGATGGTGGCGAGGATTCCCGCCGGCATTCCCGGCTGGGAGATAGCCTTGTCAATTGGATTGCTAATAGTCAGCTTCCTCGGAATGGTGTGGATGGCAGGCAAGATATATCGTATAGGCATATTCATGTATGGCAAAAAGCCAAATATCAAGGAGATTATACGCTGGATAAGCTATAAATAACGCAATCACACAGAAAGCGCCCTCTGCTTGATGCAGAGGGCGCTTTCTGATAGAATCTTAATGATTTATAGCGCGGAGAAACTCATCGCGCAGGGTGTGATCGGAGTCAAACACTCCGGCTGTCTCGATACTCAGCGTGTGGGACAGCTGTTTTTCAACGCCACGCATCTTCATACAGAGGTGCTCTCCATCGCACACCACCATAGCTCCTTTTGCACCTAACTTCTCCATCACTATAGAACAAATTTGTGCTGTCATACGCTCCTGGACCTGCATTCTGCGGGCGTAAAAGTCTACTAATCGAGCCAATTTGCTCAGCCCGATGGTTCGCCCGTTGGGAATATAACCGACAGAGACTGTCCCATAGAACGGAAGAATATGGTGTTCACACAGCGAATAGAACTCTATCCCCTTTACAATCACCATTTTCGAGCCCTCGTGAGTAAAAATTGCATCATTAATAATCTCATCGGCGTCTTGACGATAGCCCCTTGTAAGATAGGCCATTGCCTTAGCCGCACGCATAGGGGTCTTCAACAACCCCTCGCGAGCGGGATCTTCTCCCAACAGGGAGAGTATCGCCTCGTAATGAGATGCTATATCACGAATAGTGGCTTCAGAAAGGCCGTAATTTTTATCCATAAATCTCTGGCGGGGGTCAGTTGCCTGAAATATTGACGCGGTCTCTCACCACTCTTATCTCCTTGCTGTAAGCCGGAAATGCCTTTCTGAGCTCCTCGGCTGCTGCATTAGCCTCCTGCTGCGTGCGGAAATCGCCCACTTTCAAGCGCCAATAAGGAGATGTGTAGCTTACATAGGTCTGATACTGTGGAAAACGCGCAGCTATACCCCTCTGCTTGCTCCCGGCCTCAGCCTTTGCCGTGCGAGGGTTATTGTCAGAGAACACCTGCACACGGTAGCCCGCCATGCGTCCGTTGGCCGGACGCACGGTGGGGAGATCCTCTCGCTGTTCCTCCTCGGCGGCCTGTTCAAGGTCTTTTTCGAGTCTTGCCTTCAGTGCATCAGGGAGCTCCACCACGGTGGACGAGCCTGCGGTGATATGATCCACGATTGTGACTACATTGTCGTCAGCTGAAGCTATGAGCGGCAGAAGCGCACAGATAGGGAGGAATATGGAGCGCATAGGAGGTTGTCAAGAGAGGGTATTGATTCGATGTTTATTAGAAGGCATTTACGATGCCCATAAATGACTCGCATTCAAGGGCGGCTCCGCCAATAAGGCCTCCATCCACATTAGGCTTGGAGAATATCTCCTTAGCATTGGATGGCTTGCAGCTTCCTCCATAGAGGATAGATGTGTTGTCGGCCACTTCTTTGCCATATTTGGACTCTATAGTCTGGCGGATATATGCGTGCATCTCTTCAGCCTGATCTGCGGTGGCAGTCTTGCCTGTTCCGATGGCCCAGACGGGTTCGTAGGCAAGAATGATTTTGCCAAACTCTTCAGCCGAAAGGTTGAAAAGTCCCTCTTCAATCTGAGTTTTCACCACGTTTAAGTAGCTGCCGTCCTCGCGCTGCTCCAATACTTCGCCGATACAGAAGATGGGAGCCAGACCATTATCAAGGGCCAGGCGCACCTTGTCGCGCAGGGTTTCTGATGTCTCGCCGTAATACTGACGACGCTCTGAGTGACCAAGGATTACGTAAGTGGCACCGGTTGATGCCACCATCGGAGCTGACACCTCGCCGGTATATGCTCCACTCTTATGGTCTGCGCAGTTTTCAGCGCCAAGACCAAGCTTAGTCTTGTCAATCACCTGGTTAATGGTGGCCAGATGGGTAAAGGGCACACAGATGACCACATCACATTTTGGAGTAGCTGCAGCAAGCGCAGCATTGACTTGCTCGGCAAGCTTTACACCCTCGGGGAGAGTTGTATTCATTTTCCAGTTGCCGGCAACGATATTCTTTCTCATTGGTTTACCTTAGTTTTGTATATAGATTGTTTTTTACGCGGCAAAATTAACAATTTCCCGTGAAATTATCAAAATTTAATTCTGAGTGGGATTGTCTGCAGACAGATGGGGGCCCTTCTTGGATAACTCCTTCTTTAGCTTTGTAGGGCTCAGAGATTCATCCCAGTCAGAGAAATAAAGCCTCAATCCACACCCTTCACTATATCGCGAACAGCCAAAGGCGGTGCGTCCTTTCACAATATGGCCGCTGCCACACAAGGGACATTCCACTTGTTCAAACCTTGTGATTCGCTGTGAGCGAGCCTTTGTCGGTTTTGCCCCTGCCGTTCTGTCAGCAGCCGATTTGCGCCCCTTTGTCTCAGGCTTACTCTGCTGCTCAACTATTATTTTTGAGTGAGAGTTGTCGGCCATCACATTGAGCACTATCTGATTGACGAGCGTCTTGAGTTCGTCAATAAACTCTGCCGCTGAGTAAGAGCCTCTTTCAATGCGGCGCAACTTGTTTTCCCACAGGCCGGTCAGCTTCGCGCTTTTGAGCAATTCTTCGTTGATAGTGTCAATCAGTTCGATTCCCGCTTGTGTGGGCACTATCGTCTTTCGCTGGCGCTGGATATACCGGCGTTTGAAGAGCGTCTCTATTATGGAGGCACGAGTAGACGGACGGCCGATGCCGTTCTCCTTCATAGCCTCGCGCAGCTCCTCGTCGTCGACAGTCTTTCCGGCGCTTTCCATGGCGCGAAGCAGTGTGCCTTCAGTGTAGTATTTTGGGGGCTGAGTGGTCTTTTTAATCAATGATGGTTCTTGTGGCCCATGTTCTCCGGGGGTGAATTCGGGAAGGATGGCCTCCTCGTCGTCATCAGAGGTCCTGGTCTCGTCGCCGGCATACAGTTTGCGCCAGCCCGGATCAGTAATCACCTTGCCTGAGGTTTTGAATGGGATAGAATCAACCTCACCCATAACTGTCGTGGTCATAAACCGACAATCGGGATAGAAGGCTGCGATAAAACGCAATGCAATCAAGTGGTAAAGCTTGCGCTCATCTCCCACTAAAACTGATGGCGATTGGCCTGTTGGAATAATGCCATGGTGGTCTGTGACCTTCGAGTTGTCAAAAATCTTTTTCGTCTTGGCTATCTTTTCTGCCAGCACCGGGGCAGTCAGATTGGCATAGGGGGTCATCTGGCTGAGTATTACAGGCACTTTGGGATAGATATCCTCACTGAGATACGTGGTGTCGACTCGCGGATAGGTGGTCACCTTTTTTTCATACAGGCTCTGAATTAATTTGAGCGTCTCGTCAGCTGTCCAGCCCCACTTTTTATTACACTCCACCTGTAGCGTGGTGAGGTCAAAGAGCCGCGGAGCGGATTCGCGACCCTGCTTCTCCTGCACATCAGTCAGGCGCATTTCCTTCCCCCTGATTTTCTCAAGGGCTTTTTCGGCATCGGCAATGTTCATAAAGCGCCCTGAAGTGGCCGAAAAAGTAGTGTCGCGATAGATGCTTTTCAGCTCCCAGAAATCCTCGGGCTTGAAATCGGCAATCTCCTTGTGGCGCTGCACTATCAACGCAAGCGTTGGTGTCTGCACACGGCCTATTGAGAGCACATTTCCCGGAGAGGAGTATTTTAATGTGTAGAGGCGCGTGCAGTTCATCCCGAGAATCCAGTCGCCGATGGCACGCGACATCCCGGCGTGATACAGGTTGAGATAGTTTTCCTCCGGGAGAAGATTGCCAAACCCTTCACGGATGGCATCGTCTGTGAGGGAGGATATCCAAAGGCGCTTCACCGGGCAAGTCACTCCGGCTTTGAGCATAACCCATCGCTGTATCAATTCTCCCTCTTGCCCGGCATCACCACAGTTTATAATCTCCTCTGCTTGAGCGGCAAGCGATTCAATGACGTGAAACTGCCGTTCATAGCTCTGATTGGGGATTAGCTTGATGCCGAATCGCTGCGGAATCATCGGGAGCACTCCGAGGCTCCAACGTTTCCAGGCATCGCTATAGTCGTGGGGCTCTTTCAGACTGCAAAGATGCCCGAAAGTCCAGGTCACGCAATAGCCGCTCCCTTCGTAATAACCGTCGCGCTTGACATCAGCCCCAAGCAATCGGGCTATATCGCGCGCCACACTCGGCTTCTCAGTGATACAGAGCTTCACTTGCCTCTCGCTTTCTTTCCCTTCACGCCGGAAGTAAGTATGAATTTTGTGACGGACTCTCCCTGCGGTGTCTTAATGGTCAACACCCCTTCATTGGTCGGGGCCATCGGCGAAAAATCAAGCTCTATGGCTATCTCGCCACTCTCTTCCCACTGAAAATAGCGGTTAAAGTCCACTCCGTCAATATCGGTGCACTCCTGCACTTTGCCTCCGGCCGTCACACTGACCATATCCACACGCGAACTCGTGTTGGGAGCTCCCGCAAGTCGCCCGTACACTCTGGTCAACTCCTTGCGATAATCAATACTGTCCACTATCATCACAGGCGTGCCGTCTGTAGCACTCTCATAGCTTCGTGTCATCTTGCCACTCACCGGCACTGAAAATAGTATTGCCGTTACAATCGTAGCGAAAAGCGGTTTCATATATAATTAGGTGATATTTGTTTTTTTTGCAAAATTACAACAATTCAGCCGAAAGCACAAATATAAGAAAAAACGACTCCGCTTAACACATTTTAAGATTTGAAAGGAATGTTAAGCAATAAAATTTTCTTAACTTTGTAATCGTGTTCTATCGAAACGCACCTTTCAGAGCACATATAAGCCTCCCAAAAGGCACTGAATAATGACAAAATCTTAACATAATGCCACTAAACCGGAGAATTTACACTCTAATTTTTGCGATTTTTGCAGTATTCGCAGTTAGGGCACAGAATGTCAACATCAAAACGAACCTGCTTCCGGATGCTGCTCTTTCACCTAACTTAGGAGTTGAAGTCGGCCTTGCGCCACATTGGTCCTTAGACCTCACCGGCCAACTAAACCTTTGGCCCGTCAACGACCATAAATGGAAACACTGGCTGGTGCAGCCCGAGGCTCGATACTGGTTCTGCGAATATTTTGCTAAACACTTTGTGGGCCTACACCTCTTAGGCGGCAAATACAATTTTGGCAACATCCGTAATGATATCAACTTCCTCGGAAGCGACTTTTCTCGCCTCACGGACCATCGCTATCAGGGTTGGGCTGTCGGCGGCGGTATAGCATATGGCTATTCATTCCTCCTGTCCAAGCATTTCAACCTCGAACTCGAAATTGGCGTCGGTTATCTCTACACCAAGTTTGATGAATTTGAGTGTAAGGAATGTGGTAAAAAGACTGATAGTGGCTCCCACAACTATTTTGGCCCAACCAAAGCGGCCGTCAACCTCATCTATGTATTTTAAACACCTCAGCTGCCGAAGATAAAACTATGAAAACATCAAGCATACTTCTCTCTATCGCGGCATTCGCATTGATGGCCGCCAATGCAGCCGAGGCTCGCACTCCTGTTATCGAGCATTTCAACACCACTGACACCACCGCTTTGGGCGCTACCTTCAGCAACGTCAGTATGCAGCGTTCCGCACAGGATATGACCGTGGGAATGACCATCGACCTCGCTTCAACACCAATGAAAGGAGATCGTGTCATAACCTACACCCCCGTGATAAAGAATGGCAGCGACTCTGTATGCCTCACCCCGGTCAGCATCTACGGGCGCACACGCTGGCTTCAATATCAGCGCAATGGCAAGCACCCCTCAGAGATAACCTCAGAGATTGCTTACAGATACAGCGAACGCCCGCAGACTATGGCCTACACCGAATCTGCCCCCTATGCCGAGTGGATGAACGGCGCATCGCTCCTGCTGCGTCGCACTGATTACGGCTGCTGCCAGAAGATGATTGACCGCGAAGATGTGCCCTTGGCAAGCTGGCGCCAAGTAGTCTACAAGCCCACGTTCCGTTATGTCACCCCAGTGGCAAGCACCGGAAAACAGTTCGATCTCTCCGGCCGCGCCTATGTTGATTTCCCTGTCAATCTCACTGTCATTTATCCCGATTATCGCCGCAACTCCATTGAATTGGCTAAGATTATAGCCACTATCGACTCAATCCGCAGCGATTTGGATGTGACCGTCGATTCTATAAGCATCAAAGGCTTTGCATCACCTGAAGGTCCTTACGACAACAACATTCGCCTGGCCAAAGGCCGTACAGAAGCCCTGAAAACTTACGTTCAGAACCTCTACAGATTCCCCGAAGGCTTCATTACCACCGACTATGAGCCGGAAGACTGGGAAGGCCTGCGCGAATTCGTTGCAACCCACGATATTAGCAACCGCGAGGAGATTCTGGCCATCATTGACAGCGACCTTGCGCCCGACCCGAAAAACACCAAGATTCAGACAACATTCCCCGAACAATACCAATTCCTCCTCGCAACAGTCTACCCCGCCCTGCGCCATTCAGACTATAAGATAAGCTATACAGTGCGCACGTTTACTGACGTGGAAGAGATTCGCCGAGTGTTCAGCAGCGAACCAAACAAGCTGTCGCTCAACGAGATGTTCCTGCTTGCACAGACTTATACTCCCGGTTCGGAAGAATACAACGAGGTGTTCGAGACTGCCGTGCGGATGTTCCCGACCGACTCTGTTGCCAACCTTAACGCAGCCAACGCCGCTATGCAGTCGGAACTATACACAGAGGCGTCCAAATATCTCAACAAAGCAGGCCACAGCGCCGAGGCTGAGTATGCCCGCTGCATACACAACACCCTCACCGGCAACTACTCGGATGCCGCTCTCCACCTCCGGTCAGCCCTCGACAAGGGTATCACTATCGACGCCGGCGAGCTCGCCACATTGCGCGAAGTGCTTGACTCAGCTCCTGAAAATCAAAAATAATCATAATTACCTACTTATTATCCAATCATTTTATGAAGAAAACACTATTGTCGCTCCTTGCTTTTGGAGCAATGGCTATGGTCAGCTGTCAGGACGACCTCGTCGTCTCTGGCCCCGGAGCCTACGGCGAAGGTGACGGCTCGTTTGCCTACATCAACGCCACAGTGAGTCTCCCCTATGCCGGCGGTTCGCGAAGCGCAACCGATGAGGAAGGCCAAACAAACTCTAACGGTTCATCCAACACCGGCAACGAATCTACCGATTCCGACAATCCCACCAAGGGTGACGATTACGAATACGGTTATGCCTATGAGAATGACGTTCGCTCGATGGTGCTCGTAATCACCAACGACAAGGACGAATATCTCACCCACCTCGTCATCAACGGTATGACACAGGCTTCTGAAACAGGTAAGCCCTACAACTTCAACATCACCACCCGCATCCCATACGATGTGCTCGACAATGCATACGCTGAGGGTGGTGTGCTTCACACTGAAAATGGTGAAAAACCCAAGGTTAACATCTATGCCTTCTGTAACTACACACAGAACCTCCTCAGCCAGTACAACAAGCTCCAGCAGGAGGTTAAGGCCAATCCTCAGACCGACCTCACTCAGTGGCGCGATTTCCACGGCGGTGTAGAGGAGAAAGCTTCTATGGCCGGCGAAACTCCTCAGAGCACCAACTCTATCTGGTCTCCCCGCTCGTTCCTTATGGCTAACGCTGAGGTCTACACCACCACATTCCCCGAAAATATTGGTGAATGGGACCAGTATGCCGACGACAAGAACCCCTACGAGGTGTCAAACGAAGCCATGCCCATCAAGGTGGAGCGCGTGGCTGCTCGTATCGACTTCCGCGATGCCAGCGAAGAGGGCGACCAAGTCTATAAAATCTGGATTAAGACTTCTCTCTGGGGCGATGCCATTGCCGCTGACGCAGATGCTGTTGCCACAGGTCACGAAGGCGAGAAAAACCTCTTCAGCGTTCAGCTCAAGCGTATGGTGCTCGTGAATATGAGCAAGGACTTCTACTACCTGCGCCGAGTGTCTGACGATGGCCTCAACAACAACCCCACCTACTGCGGCATCGAGACTCCCTACAACTACGTAGTTGACTACTATGCCGACGTCAAGGCCCAGACTAAGGATGGCGAACCCGAACCCGGTCAGGAAAAGCCCGGCATTACACCTTCCAACGCTTCTAAATACTTCAACTTCCCCCTCTTCGACGAGACCGGCAACTACTATAACAACATCGGCCGAAAAGATAAGGGTGAAACAAAATTCGGCTGGTTTGTCAGCGATATCTCTGACGTGCTCAAAGGCAACACCGACAATTGGAATAACGATCAGAAATATCACATATGGCGCTACGTCACCGAAAACACTCTCCCCGGCATCGACCAGCAGCAGGTCATCCAGTCAACCGGTATCATCTTCAAAGCCGCCATTATCGTGGGCGACGACATCGATGCCACCTACAACAATGACGAAGCCGGCCAGGGCGAACGCTACGTATCTGAGGACGTGAAGAAAGCCCTCAACGCCGTTAAGGACAATCCCAAAACCGAAAACAAGCCCTACCTCGACGAGGATACTAAGACTCCCCTCCCCGCCATCTATTCTTTCCACAACATGCTCTTTGCCGGTGTTGCCGACATCGTGGCTTCTGCTAAGACTGATGGTAACGGTGGCGCTCTCTACTTTGCCGTTGACCAGATTCTCAACAAGTGGTATCTGAAGAAAGGCGAAACAGAATTTAAGTTCATGGAAACAGCTCCCACGACTGAAGAAATCGAAAAGGGAGACTATGTACAGCTCACTGTAGTTATCGCCGACGAGATTCTCAACCACACTCCCGTCACCGACAACTCATTCGACTATTCAGACGGCTATAAGATCGATTTCAAGGATGCTGACCCCTCTGAGTCGCTCAAAGATTTCGACAACTCTAAGTTCATTGAACTCGCACCCGCTCAGAACATCACAGTGTTCATCCCCACTAACGATGACAATGAGGGCTGGGGCTACTACTGCTACTACTTCTACTGGAACCGTCACAACGACAACGGTCTCAGCGGCAAGATGGGCAAGATGGAGTTTGCTACCGTGCGCAACAATGTCTACAAACTTGCTGTCACAAAAATCAACGCCATCGGTCATCCCCGCGACACCACTCGCGACCCGGATCCCCTGAAGCCCAACGAACCCGATGAAAAACCCGAACGCAGCATCGAGGTGGAGGTTAACGTTCTCCCCTGGGTTGTTCGTGTAAACAATATCGAATTCTAAAGATTCTGCCCTATTAATCCAGTCAGAGATGCTCTCGCCTGAGAGCATCAGTCCGGGAAGAGCATCTCTGACTGATTTTCCCCCTTCTCTCTCACTCTACCCCACACTCACTTAAACCACCTAAAGGTAAAATCTGAAAAATGACTTTTAAAAACGTCATTAACATCACCCTCACCCGACTTCTCTTCACAGCACTCAGCTGCGTAGCATTGTCGCTCACCTCGTGCGAAGACCTCTACGACAATCGCACCAACTGTGTATCCGGCATTCAACTCCGTTTTGTCTATGAATATCACATGGAACCCGGAGCCAACTCTTTCGCAAAAAACGTTGACTGCGTCGAAGTGTTTGTATTTGACAAGGAGGGTAACTATATCACCACCTATTCAGAAACATCATACGCCCTGCTTGGCGATGAAAACTATCGTATGATTCTCCCCCTCGCCGAAGGTGACTATCATCTGATGATATATGGAGGCTTGGCTTGCGACCGTGCTTCATTTATTTTGGGACTATAAATCCCGCAGCAGAATCACATCCATCTCTGACCTCACCGTATCGCTGCCTCTCACCAACGGTGTCAGCGACTCTGAGCTCCACAATATTGAAAAACATTCCGGAGGTCTCTTCTACGGCACTCTCGATGTCTCCGTCACAAATGCCGACTATGGCACTACATATACGGAGCACACCGTAAAACTGATGAAGGACACCAACAACATACAGATTATACTTGAAGAAATTGCCAGCCCGTTCGAGGTTGATTATGCCGACTACGAGTTCACAATTATTGACGACAATTTCAAAATTGACTCCTCAAACAATCCCATCCATATAGCCGACGATAACTCAGGCTTCCAGCCTGTCTATAAGCCATACTTCTTCAAAAACAGCCTGATTGGCTATGTAGAGCCTGGCTACCGCGAAGGAGCCCCCGTCTATGAAGATGAGAGCCGTCCCGTGCAGGTGGGGTGCGTGGAATTTTCAACATCGCGCCTCTTCACTGACCATATGAACTCTGCACGGCTAATAATCACATCCAACAAGGAACACGAAAAAGATGGCAGCAACAAAAAGATTGTCGATCTTCCTTTCATCACCTACCTTGCCAAAACACAAGGCTTCGGCATGAGTTGGATTAAGAGTGACCAGGAATACCTCGATCGCCAAAGCAATTGGACTCTGTTCTTCTTCCTGCAACACGGCAAATGGATTAACACCACGATTGCAGTAAACAGTTGGACGGTGCGCGTCAACGACATTGAGCTCGGACACTAAAACACTAAATTATCCCTGAAAGCATAACAGCCGACAATGATATTTCGCCGTATTATATATACGATTCTCTCACTGATATTCATATCAGTAATGCCATCGTGTGCCGGAGATGACACCCCCGACATCGGTGACGGCTCAAACAGCGCCGTCAGCAAACGTCACGGCAAAATCAGCATCAATATGCTGATAAAAACAACCGACCTCCCCACCTCCTCACGAACCAATGGCGACGGCGAGCTCGTCGACGGATTTGAACACGAAATTGGCACTAACGGCAATACTGCCCTCTTCTTTGATAAAGACAAACACCTCTGCGCAGTCACGCTCTTGACCCTTGACAATGGCTCTGTCAACGAGGATGACCGCATTACGACAACATACACAGCCACGCTTGACCCCGACGAGTATGACGAGTTGCCGAAATACTGCCTCGTAGTGCTCAACAACATCAGCTATTTTAACACTTTTGCGACCTACGGCGAGGAAAAAACCCTTAACGACATCCTTTCGGAGCTGTGGGAGTGTGAAAGCGCCCCCCTATCCATAGGCCGTGATGATGAGAGCGGACTTTTCACCCTCACCAACTCCGTCTATTATCAGAACAATGTGCTCACCGGGGCTGTTGAGCTTAACGAAAATATGATCTACGACACCAAAGACCCTTCAGCAAAGGCAAGAGCTGAAAAATTGGTAATCTACGTGGAACGTCTGGTGGCTAAATTCTCATTTGAGCTCAATGGCAAACAGCCCGAAACTTCAGGCGAGCTTGACTATACTCGTGACGATTTTCAACACCTCATCGTGTTTGACGGTTTCAACACCGAAACCGGAGCCCCAAAATATGTGTCACGCAAATGGGGTCTGTCGGTAACCGGCTGGAACATAAACGCCCTTGAGAAAAACACTTATATCTTCAAAAACCTCCCCTCCTCCAACTATTTCTCAACCTGGCAGTGGAACGACCCCACCCGCTTCCGCTCTTATTGGAGTCAAGATTATCACTACACCGGCGACTATCCCCTTCAGTACAGAAAGTCTGTGGATGTGCTCGGCGTGAACTATTACGAAGACTTTGAAAACAAAAATAAAAACCAGTTAGTCAACTACTCGTTCAATGGATTAGGTCTGGACAAGTGCGAGTTTAACAACGCAATATATGCTCCTGAAAACACCTATGACTTCGCCACACTGAAGTCAAAGCTCGACGGCCGCACAGATATCTTGGCCGGAACTCACGTCTTGGTGGGCGGACTGCTGAAAATCGACACTATCGGCAACAATAAGCTCACTGTCCACGACCTCTACCGCGACCGCGACGGATTCTATTATCTTTCCGACAAGGATTGCTTCAAGTCTTGCGTCTATTCATTCAACGCCACGCTCAAGTCGCAGCATCGCATGCGCTATACCTTCTACAACTGGAGTGGCACCAATGCCGACAAGCAGGGGACAGTGTTCTATGCCAACTCTGCCAATCCTCAAGGCTCTGACACCTCGTTCAAACTCTATATCGACGGTGTGGAGGTGACCAACGCCGACATTGACAAATATGCGGCCGATTTCCTTGCTTTAGCCACCATCAAAAGTGGCGACGGTCGACGCCTCCCGTGGCCAAAGGATAAAAAGATTGCAATCCGCCGTGGGACCACTAATCTCAGAATCTGCGATGAAAATGGCAAGGATCTGCGCGAGGCTAATCAGGACGACCTTATGTCAATCCTCTACGAATGGCTCGGCCCCATTGACCATTTCAATAACGGACGAATGTATTACGTAGCTCCGGCCGTCCTCCGCCACGGCACGACGGCTGCGTCTGATGTGTGTGGTGTGGTCCGCAACAACTGGTATCAGTATAATCTCCTGGATGTTAAAGGCATAGGCACTCCGGTTGACGACCCCGATCAGATTATTGTGCCCGATCCCATCAGTAATAATGACCAACTCAATCTAACAATCAAAATCTTTGATTGGCACGTCATAGAAACTAATGCTCCGGTCTTATAACCGCAAAATACACTTCACTCTCATTGTAAATGTTAGCTAATCTTCGATATACATTCCTCATCCCTCTGCTCATAGGCCTACTCCTCCCGGCCTGCTCTGACGATGAAATCATGGCCCCGACAGACTCAACTGAAGAGAGCCTGCTTGAGGACTATCAGGAGGGATTTACCCTCAATCTCTCCGTCACGCTCGATAAGATGGGCGGTGTCACCGCCGTCAGAGAAGAAAACCCTATGGAGGAGATTGAGAACTATATCAATCCTGAAAAGTTTCGTGTGCTGTTCTTTGACTACAAGGATAGATTCCTCTTTGAGTCAAAGAGTCGTCGCGTGAAGAAATTAAACAGCTCCGACAACTTTTCCGAGTGGTTTGTCTCCGTGCCGTTTTATTCATCGGGCAACGACACCCCCTATGATTGGGATTGGCCCTCCATCCGCGACTCCATTACCAACCATGAATTCAAGATTGCCATATTAGCCAACCGCCCGGAGGTTGAGTGCTATCCCGACCTTATCAACAAACTGGAAGGTAAAGAAAAACGATTTGACAATTCCGGACCTAACTGGGACAGGTCGGATATGGGGATAAAAACCGTCTTTGACCTTCACCACGCACAGTGGGACCCCATCTACACCGATAAAGGCAACACCAATATCATCAACGGTGAGGGCCTGTATGAATACATTATGGGGGTAAACACTAAAGAGACCGACCCCAATCGTCGTCTGCTTCTAAGTTCCACATCCTGTTGGGTGGACCATGGAGCAAACCTCGATGACAACGGCATTAAGGACTCCTATGGCAACCGCTGCTGGCGTCTTCCAAGCAAAGATTACCCCATTCCTATGTATGGCATCCAGCGTTTCAACAAAATTGACAACTGGGTGCCGGGCACTCCTTTCAATCTCTCGTCATTGACCTCCGGCGACCTTCCCGGTTATCAGCATCGTAGCATCTCACTGCTCCGCTCTGTGATTAAATTGGAACTCCTAATCCCAAAAACTTACAATTTTCCCGACTATATCACCCTGCGCTACTCCAACATCTACGCCCGTTGCGAGCCTATGAATGTGTGGTCGCCCACCGATAGTATCTGGAAAGAAGACCACGATAACGGGTGCGAATGGGAAGCTATCCACCGATATGGCGCGTTGATTCGCACCGGCGACCCGACAGATGCAAAAGGCTCGTTCGACAAACTCAGACAACGCCTCAGTTGGTTCTACGGCGCCTGGAAAAAGAAAGGCTGGACATTCGGCTCGTATGGAGCTAAAAATGTGGTAGCAGAAACTGAAGACCTTCCCTACCCTCAGATATTCAACCCGGTGACCCAACGTAACGGCATCGTAAGATGCGACAACCGCGTGAATCTGACCTCGATGTACACTGACAACTACTATCACATCGTGGTCTACACGGGTGAACGAAATGTGTCAGACCCCTCAAACCTTGCAAAACTCGGGGACTCGGATAGCGGCAAACCGACCTTGATATATTGGATGTTCAACATTAAGAGTGGGAGCACTAACACACTCTATTCAGTGCCAATCGTTGACTACTCTAAAAACAATCCGGCGATATCGGGAACATATAGCAACAATAATCCCAGCAATACCATTGGCGGCACCAATGGATTTGAGCAGAAGGTGATCAGCAACGCTCTCAACACCAATATTATCCCCTATCCCCTGATGCGCAATCACGTCTATCGCATTGTGCTGAGCGCTAAACGCGGAGTGGCTGACAGCAACGGCTGTGGAGAGATAGAATTTTCTTGCCAGGACTTTAGCTCTGACGATATCTCCTTCAAGTAGCCCTATGCCACCGATGAAAATCCTAAGGCTATTGCTATTTGCTATTGTCGGACTTGCTTCGGCGTCTGCTCCCTCCGCTCAAACGATTCCTCTACCTGAAGTCCCGGCCTCCATACGCCTTCCGCAAGAGAGAGCCGATTACATCATCACTCACTTTTGGGATACGGTGGGAGCCGACTCTTTAGGGTTCAGAGCCTATTCTCGCATATCGGTCGAACAATCATTTGCCGATTTCATTTCGGTCTTTCCATACGCCTCGGATCAGAGCCGACAGGCAGCATTCGATAGACTCGTTGACATATCCGCCAAAAACGACAATGATTTATACCTGATAGCGGATATCGCAGAAAGATATCTCTATGACATCGAATCGCCTGTGGCCTCGGAGGAATATTTCATACTGTTCCTTCACAGCTATATTGCAGATGATTCAGTGGCCGAAATGGCAAAACTCCGACAGCGGATGCTGCTTGACGGAGCCTTGAAGAATCGTCCCGGCGACAATTGTTCTGATTTTCCGTATCTGACCCCATCCGGAGCCAAAACATCTCTGTACAAAACACTTGCAACAGTCTCCGCCCCCTCCTCACGCCTACTGTTGATATTCTATGATCCCGACTGCTCTCACTGTCGCGAGGTAATGGACCAACTGACCGCCGACACCCGAATAACAGCAGCTGTAACAGACGGTTCACTTACAGTCCTGGCCATCTACTCAGGCGAAGAGCATAAATTATGGCTCGACACATTGAGCAATTTCCCCAAAGAGTGGCTCGCAGGCTATGACGACGGCACCCTACAGGAAGAGGGCACATACGTTATCCGCACGTTGCCCTCTCTCTATCTAATTGCTCCGTCAGGAATTGTTCTCGCCAAAGAGATTACCCCTGACAGCATTTTTCATTGAATCACCTTGGCTGAAATAATCTTTATATCTTCGAGCGGACGATCGTGAGCGTCAGTCTCGGACGCCTCAATCTTCTCCACAACATCCATCCCCTCAAGCACCTTGCCGAATACGGTGTATGTGCCGTCAAGATGAGGAGTGCCTCCTACCCGCATATAGGCTTCACGCATTTCGGGAGTATAGAGCGACGTATCGCCGGCCGTCTTTGCCTCAGTCTCCTTGACGAGCTGCGCCTGCAGCGCCTGCAGACCCACTTGGTCTCTATTGCGGCGCAAAGCCATAATAGAGTCGTGATGCTCAACGCAAAGCTGATTAAACACATCCTGTTTATGTCTCATCAAAGCCTGCTGCTCCATCTGGTCAAGCTGGGCCGGAGTATACTTCTTACCGGTGACGATATAAAACTGTGAGCCTGACGACCGCCTCTCGGGGTTAACATTGTCGCCAAGACGAGCGGCGGCAAGGGCTCCGCGGTGATGATAGTGCTCGGGATACAGAATTTCGGCATCAATAGGTGTCCCCGAGTCGCCGCCGCCAAGCATCTTCCCCTTGGGAGCATTTTTAGAAGTAGGGTCGCCTGTCTGCACCATAAAATCGTCAATCACACGATGAAACAGCACACCGTCATAGTCGCCGGCCTTCACTCGCGCTATGAAATTGTCACGATGGCGAGGCGTGTCACCGTAGAGAAGAATGGTGATGTCGCCCACCGAGGTGTTAAGGAGCACTTTTACATCAGCGCCCGCATTTGATTGTTCTGACATTGAAAATGTTGTTTTAGAGGTCTGTGCAAGCCCGATAAGGGCGCTTACGGCGACCAAAATGGTTAATATTTTTGCTTTCATTTTTCAAAGTTACTAATTTTGACGCATTTATCATTGTTATATCGATTTTTTTGCGTATTTTTGCAAACATAGCATACTATATGCTGTTCATATACACAAATTAAGGTTCAAAAAATATAAATCAAGTTCCAATAAGGTTCTTTATAGAGAGACTCCACAAATATTACAATTAACAAGAACGACCGGGAGGCCGGCTCGAAAAAGGAAAATCAGTTATGGATAGCAACGAAAAGAAAGGCAAACGCCCGCGCATAAGCGCTCCGCGCCCTGTCTCTTCCGATAATCCGGAGACGGGCAGTGAATTATTGTCGTCATATTCTTCTACTACAGATTACTCCGCTGAACAGAAAAGCGCGGAAGAGGGGCAACAACATTACCAAGGGGGTTACCAACCTCGCCACACAGGGTATCAGCCTCGCTATAACAATAATGGCGGCGGCTACAACCGTCAAGGAGGATATCAGCCTCGCTATAATAATAACAATGGTTATCACCGCCAGGGTGGATATCAGCCTCGCTATAACAATCGCCAAGGGGGATATCAACAAGGGGGATACCGTCCCTATGTGCCTCACACCGAGGGACAACCCACAGAGGGCATAGCAACAGAACAGACTGAAGCTGCCGAGGGCGAACAGACAGGCTATCAGCCACGCCACAACAACTATAACCGCCAGGGCGGATACAACAACCGTCAGGGAGGGTATCAACCCCGCCAAAACGGATATAACAACCGCCAGGGGGGATACCAACCCCGCCAGCAGCAAGGCGAATACAATAACGACCAGGGCGGATATCAGCCTCGCCAGGGTGGATACAATAACAACCGCCAAGGAGGTTATTACAACAATAACCGCCAGGGGGGATACAACAATAATCGCCAAGGGGGCAAGCCTCAGCGCCAGAACCAATACGGGATGCCACAAGGTGGCCGCAGCTTCACCCCGCGTCCTAAACGCATACAGTACGAGGTAGAAGTGCCAGATCCTAACGAACAGATTCGCCTCAACAAATACATGGCCAACGCCGGAATATGCTCTCGTAGAGAAGCCGATGAGTATATCCAGAACGGCCTTGTAAAAGTGAACGGCGAAGTGGTCACCGAACTTGGCACCAAAATCACACACAGCGACGTTGTGGAATATGACGGCAAAGTGGTGACACTTGAAAGCAAATGCTACATTCTGCTCAACAAGCCCAAAGACTGCGTCACCACATCCGACGACCCGAATGGCCGCCTCACAGTGCTTGACATCATCAAAGGGGCTTGCGAAGAGCGTGTCTATCCCGTAGGGCGTCTCGACCGCAACACCACAGGTGTGCTCCTGCTCACCAACGACGGCGACTTGGCCTCTAAGCTCACACACCCCAAATTTGTGAAGAAAAAAATCTATCACGTGTGGACTGACAAGGATATTGCCGAAGAGGATATGCAGCGCATTGCCGACGGCATCGAGCTTGAGGACGGGCCTATCCACGCCGACGCAATATCATACGCCACCGAGACTGACCGCAATCAGGCTGGTATTGAGATTCATTCAGGCCGCAACCGCATAGTGCGCCGAATCTTCGAACATCTCGGCTATCATGTCACCAAACTTGACCGCGTCTATTTTGCCGGCCTCACCAAGAAAAATCTACCCCGCGGACGCTGGCGCTACCTCACACAGGAGGAGGTTAATTTCCTCAAAATGGGCTCATTTGAATAAACATCTCTGACATCATAGATACATAATGAAACGAACAAGCATAAAGAATCTGCTCACCACGCCGAGCCTTATAGGCACCGTAGTAGAAGCTAAAGGCTGGGTGCGCACTCGCCGCGGAAACAAGCATGTGCAGTTCATACAGCTCAACGACGGCTCCACTATCAACAACATCCAAGTGGTGCTCGATATGACCAAATTCACGGATGAAGAACTAAAACCGGTCACCACCGGCTCAAGCATCCGTGTCACAGGCAAATTGGTGGAGTCAATGGGCAAGGGCCAGAGCTGTGAAATACAGGCCGACACCCTTGAACTGTATGGCACCGCCGACCCCGCAACATACCCCCTGCAGAAGAAGGGACACACGCTTGAATACATGCGCGAGATAGCACATCTTCGTCCGCGTTCAAACTTCTTCGGGGCTGTGCTCAGAGTGCGTAGCGCACTGGCATTTGCCATCCACAAGTTTTTCAACGAGAGAGGGTTCTATTACCTCCACACTCCCCTCATCACAGCCTCTGACGCCGAAGGTGCCGGAGCAATGTTCCAGGTCACGACACTTGACCTCGACAACCTCCCCAAGACTGAAGAGGGAAAAACAGACTACTCAAAAGACTTCTTTGGGAAACACACCTCACTGACCGTATCCGGCCAGCTTGAAGGAGAGCTCGGAGCCACGGCCTTAGGGCAGATTTACACATTTGGTCCCACATTCCGCGCTGAAAACTCCAACACTCCGCGCCACCTCTCAGAGTTCTGGATGATAGAACCCGAAATGGCATTCTATGACATCACAGACAATATGGACCTCGCAGAGGAATTTCTGAAATACTGTATCACCTACGCTCTCGAGAACTGTGAAGACGATATCAAATTCCTCGAAGAGCGTTTTGACAAAGGGCTGACCGAGCGTCTTAAGTTTGTGGTAGAGAATGACTTCGTGCGCCTCCCCTACGGCGAGGGTGTGAAAATCCTTGAAGCTTCGGGCAAGAAATTTGAGTTCCCCGTCCACTGGGGCACCGACCTCCAGAGCGAGCATGAGCGTTATCTTGTGGAGGAGCATTTCAAGAAGCCTGTAATCCTCACCGACTATCCCAAGGAAATCAAGGCATTCTATATGAAGCAGAACGAGGACGGCAAGACCGTCCGCGCTATGGATGTGCTATTCCCACATATCGGAGAGATAATAGGAGGCTCGGAGCGCGAGGCTGACTATGATAAACTGCTCACACGCATCGAAGAGCTGCATATCCCCATGAAAGATATGTGGTGGTATCTCGACACCCGCCGTTTCGGCACCGTGCCTCACTCAGGTTTTGGTCTCGGATTTGAGCGTCTGGTGCTCTTTGTCACCGGTATGACAAACATCCGCGACGTAATCCCCTTCCCGCGCACACCGGGCAAGGCAGAATTCTGATTTGAGCACACACAAGCAACTCCTAAATATAAGGCAAATAGGGCTTAAAAGCCATCGAGCCCTATTTGCCTTAAACATTCAGACTTAACCCCATAATCCAATACCAAATGATTAAAAAATCCCTGCTTACTTGTCTGGCAGCAACGGCTCTCACGGCCGCAGCCGCTACTCCACAGGCAGAGTATCTGGACCGCGGCGTAGTTGCGGTCAACAGCGACGCCGGTGTTTTTATCTCCTGGCGCGCGCTCGTTACTGATGCTCCGGAAACCACCTTTGACATCTATCGTGACGGCACAAAAATCAACTCAGAGCCGATTTCGCGTAAAACCAACTTCACTGATGCCGCAGGCACCGCAGGCGCCACCTACGAGGTGCGCGCAATAGCCAACGGCACGACTTTCGACACCGGAAGCTGTGCCGCTTGGGCCCAGCCATATATGAAGGTCCATCTTGACCGCCCCGCCGGAGGACAAGTGGGTCCCGACAACGGCGCCAAGCACTCCTATACATACACTCCCGACGACCTCTCGGTTGGCGATGTTGACGGCGACGGCGTATATGAACTCTTTGTAAAGTGGATGCCCTCTGATGCTAAGGACAGCGCATCGTCAGGCTTTACAGGTCCGACCATCATTGACTGCTACAAATTAGACGGCACAAAGCTGTGGCGCATTGACCTTGGGCACAACATCCGCTCTGGCAATCACTATACACAGTTTATGGTCTACGACTTTGACGGCGACGGCTCGGCAGAACTCATCTGCAAAACCGCTCCCGGCACAAAGGACGGCAAAGGCAACTGGGTGTTGATGCCCGGCGACAGCGAGACCGAAGACTATCGTATGCACGTCGATAATCCCTCCAAGATTCTCGGCCATGTGCGCGGAGGCAAGGAATACCTCACCTGCTTCTCCGGCAAAACCGGCGAAGCGCTTAGCACGATAGCCTACAAGCCCGCCTATGATTATGTGAGCACCAGCATCTGGGGCGATGAATATTGTAATCGTGCAGACCGCTATCTTGCCGGTGTGGCCTATCTCGACGGCCTGCATCCCTCAGTGATTATGGCCCGCGGATACTATCGCTGTGCTTTCGTTTGGGCCGTCGACTTCAAAAACAACCAATTGCAGGAAGTATGGTTCCACGAATCTAAAACCAAAGGCAAGGACCTCTGGGGCGAGGGCGCACACGCTCTGTCAGTGGGCGACGTGGATGGCGATGGCAAGGATGAGATAGTCTATGGTGCCGCTTGTCTGGACCACGACGGAAAACTCCTCTATCGCACCAACCCCAACTCAGACAACATCGAGGGTCACGGCGATGCGCTTCACTTGGCCAAGATGATACCTGACCGCGAAGGGCTGCAAGTGTTTATGCCTCACGAATCAAAAGAGGCAAAATACCCCTACGACACCGAGATGCGCGATGCACGTACCGGCACCATTATCTTCTCCAAGCCTCAGAGCGGCAATGATATAGGTCGCGGCATTGCAGCCAACGTCTCGCCCAACTATCCCGGCTATGAATATTGGGCTGCATCAGATGCAAGCGTCTACTCACAGGGCGTGGCGATAGCCAACAACCGCCCATCAATCAACTTCCGCATATATTGGGACGGCGATCTGCTCGACGAGTGTCTCGACGGCACCATTATCCAAAAACCGGAACCCGATTTCTCGAAAATCCACACTATTGCCGACTTCTCGCAATACAGCAACGCAGCAGCCTGCAACGGCACAAAGAATACTCCTAACCTCCAGGCCGACCTCTTTGGCGACTGGCGCGAGGAGGTGATACTCCACGACGGGACTACACAGAGCGACCTGCTCATCTTCACCACAACCATACCCACCAACTATAAGATAAACACACTGATGCAAGACCATCAGTATCGTATGGCTATCGCTTGGCAGAACACGGCATACAATCAGCCGCCCCACCCCAGCTTCTCCCCTGAAGATGAATTTGACACCCAAGCAGCTATCCTTCTGAGCAAGGGTCCCTCCTCGCAGATGGTGACACTCGGCGATGCCATCGAACCCGTGAGCCTCAAGGCGCGCAACGCCACCGGTCTTGTGGCCGGCGAGCTCCCCGAGGGACTGACTTGGGCATACGATGCCGCGACACTCACAGGAACACTGAGCGGCACACCTACAGCCGAGGGCGACTACATTGTCACCGTCAGCACCACAGGAGCCGTAGAGGGTGATGAAGCCCAATATCAAATCAAGCTCAAAGTGAACCGCGTGATAGTGCTCAAGCCGCTCGCCTACTACTCGTTTGACAACGTCGGGGCCACTATCATCAACCATGTGGAGGGCGAGGCCGTTTCAGCCGGCACCACTCCCGCCACCGCTGTAGAGGGCAAAAAAGGTGGTGCAGCTTACTTTGACGGCACCGCCTACTATACTCAGACCGCCTATCCCGACATACAACTCGGAGCACGCGACTTCAGCATCGAGATGTGGATGAAATCAAACGACACTGCAGCCTACATTTTTCACAAAGGCTCACACTCAGCCAATGCCGAAACCGGAGCCACCGGCCATTGGATTGGCTTGGAGCTGAAAGACGGTGTGCTCTATTTTGCCATAGATGACGATAAAGAGAAAAGTCAAGCATACGTCAAAGATGCCGGCAAATGGTTTGACAACGAGTGGCATCACGTCGTTATGGTGCGCGACACTTATAATAAGACCCTGTATCTATATGTAGATGGCGTTGAAGTGGCTTCGGCCGCCGATAACACCGGAGCCATCGAGGATAACAACGAACTTCTGG
>JAFLRW010000299.1 GCA_022511285.1 Duncaniella sp. | reverse complement strand
TGGTGTCTATGAGCTGGGTCACGGATTCCTCGCCTACCATGCGGGTGGAACGGGCTTTTATTGCGGAGTGGAGGGTGATTATGCCGTCCTGATACGCCATCAGCGCTTCGTTGAAATCACGGTAGATGCTGCCTTCGCCGGGCTCGCCTTCCTTGGTTATGGTCAGGTAGTAGGAGCCTAACACCATGTCCTGCGTGGGGACGGTCACGGGGCGGCCGTCAGAGGGCTTGAGCAGGTTCTTTGCCGCAAGCATGAGGGTCTTTGCCTCGTCCTGCGCCTCGTTGGACAGGGGGAGGTGCACCGCCATCTGGTCGCCGTCGAAGTCGGCGTTGTATGCGGTACATACAAGAGGGTGCAGTTTAAGCGCACGTCCTTCGACAAGTACGGGGGAGAACGCCTGAATACCCAGTCTGTGCAGGGTGGGCGCACGGTTCAGCAGGACGCAGTGATCCTTGATAACGTCCTCCAAAACGTCCCATACGTCGTCGTTGGCTCTGTCCACCATCTTGCGGGCGGATTTGATGTTGTTTGCCTTGCCCCGCTCTACAAGCTCCTTCATCACGAAGGGCTTGAACAGCTCTATTGCCA
>JAFLRW010000298.1 GCA_022511285.1 Duncaniella sp. | reverse complement strand
ATACAAGATTGAAGCCGCATCCGATGAATGGGACAGAAGTTATGGAGTGGACTTTTATATCAAAGTAAAAGACTTTTATATAGGTTTACAGATAAAACCTGTAACCACATTGGAATCCGTTAATAGTTACCAATGGATGACTCAGAATCAAGACAACCATAAACGATTTACAAAGGAATATACAGGTGCGGTTTTCTTTGTCTTATCAAAGAAAGTATCAGGCAAGAAACAAATTGCAAATACAGAAGTTATCAATCAAATAAAACAAGAAATAAATAGATTAAACTCTTTATGACACGTCAAGAACTTATCCAACAGATTTTTGAGAAAAAGACCTTCCTTTGCGTGGGTCTCGACACCGATATTAAGAAAATACCAGAGCATCTATTGAAGGAGGAAGACCCGATTTTTGCTTTCAACAAGGCGATTATAGATGCAACTGCACCTTATTGTGTGTCTTACAAGCCCAACCTTGCTTTCTATGAGAGTATGGGAGTGAAAGGCTGGATTTTATTCGACAAGACGATTGCTTATCTGAATGAAAACTATCCGAAGCACTTCATCATTGCTGATGCAAAACGTGGAGACATTGGCAACA
>JAFLRW010000297.1 GCA_022511285.1 Duncaniella sp. | reverse complement strand
TTCCCACCCAGGCTATGAAAGATGTCGCCATGCAGGTTGCCGCTATGAATCCCGTTGCTGTGAACCGCGAAAGCGTACCCCAGTCGGTTATCGAAAGTGAATACAACGTCGCAGTTGAAAAGAGCCGTGCCGAACAGATCCAGAAAGCTGTTGACGCAGCTCTGAAAAAAGGTGGTATCAACCCCAACCTCGTTGACAGCGAAGACCATATCGCTTCCAACATCGCAAAAGGCTGGCTCACAGAAGAAGAAGCTCAAAAAGCTCGCGAAATCGCAAAAGACGCTGCAGAAAAGAAAGCTGCAAACATGCCCGAGCAGATGATTCAGAACATTGCCAACGGTCGCGTAAACAAGTTCTATAAAGAATCTTGCCTCCTGGAACAGGAATTTGTGAAAGATGCAAACCTCACCATCGGTCAGTACATGGAACAGACAGCCAAAGGTCTTACCGTGGTTGCATTCAAACGCGTAAACCTCAACGAAGACTAATGCCGAACCATTTCGGTACTTGTCTCCGACAATAAGATTGAAACCGGGTACAAGGGACCTTTACCGCGTACCCGGTTTCCCTTTCTTTCCTCTCCTTTCTTAAAATTATCCC
>JAFLRW010000296.1 GCA_022511285.1 Duncaniella sp. | reverse complement strand
AAATGAAGGAATTGATAACCGGCAGAGATTTACGTGATCCGGTTTGTACCCTTTCAACCGGCAAAGCGCCATTACAGCATATAGTTGAAGTCGTTGAGGTGTCTGCAGACTCGAAGCAAACAGAAAGTAAATCGGTAATTGACGATTTTGATGAGTCGATGTACGGTGACGATGAATATGACCCGGATGAATTCGACGAAGACGGATTTTCTGAGCTTACCGAAGAATAAAACACAAAAAATGTTAAAATAATACTTAAAATGCAAACGGTTGTTAAATTAGGCGTATTTTGCAATTAATTCTTTTGTTAGTTCCAAAATTAAGTCTAAATTTGTCAGTGTGTTTTTCATAGTATTAGATTAAGATAAAGGTTTAAGGAAAAGAGTTGTCGTGAGACAATTCTTTTTTTATGTAATGAACGAGGTGGTATTTTTTTAGAAGAGATTTTTTCTGCCAATTTGGCAGATTTTTTGTTTGAAAAGTAGAGAGTTGGAAGGAGGGAATTTTACTTTTTTAGAATTAGAGGAATTCATTCAACCTTTTTGGCACGAGTTTTGTTTATTAGTCAGACGAAGTGAAACACATGACTGTGATTTCATAGAGACAATCAAAAAGA
>JAFLRW010000295.1 GCA_022511285.1 Duncaniella sp. | reverse complement strand
AATTGCATCAGTATGAATTCGATAGTTAATTTTAGAGAGTTCTCTTTTTGCTGACCAACCAATTTGCTTTTGTTCATCTGTTTTAAGTCTTTGAAATTCTTCTATAAGATAAAGTTTGAATGGAACACTAATAGCGGAACCAAACTCAAATGCTATATCTTTATGAGCATAAGTACCACCATAACGACCCTTTTTTACAGCAATACCGATTGCATTAGTCTTTTCAATCCATTCGGATGCACTTAAAACGAATGTTGGCAAGCCGGCAGAAATTCTAAAGTGGTCAAATTCGACCACTTTAAAATTGGGATTATGAATTATCTCCCATGTGCCGAGAAATTCAATAGTATATCTATTGCGTAGCCAATTCTTAATTACATCTGCCGATCTGTTTTCTCCGGATTTTGCAGAAGCCATGTCCGTAAGAGAAATAAAGTCTTCACCATTTATACCTTATATGGCGACTTTCGTATTTTGAACTATAATATTTGCCATGATGCAAAGGTACAAAATTTTAGTTGGATGATTTAAACCCCTCGAATTGGAGGGGTTCAAAATGCCATTTCAGAGGACTAAAAGGGTGTATTCTTCCATATGAAAAAGGTAGGCAGCAGGGAAA
>JAFLRW010000294.1 GCA_022511285.1 Duncaniella sp. | reverse complement strand
CCTGGACCTGGATGTAAGCCAGCGGATCCTCGTCCGGATCTTCCGGCTTGATCGGCTTCGGATCATAATCGATGCGGCGCGTATGGCCGAGGCCGCCGATCTTGGTCACGGAAAGCTTGTAAACATTGTTGCGGACCGTGGCAAACTCCATCGGGCCCATCTTGCCGGAGCGGAGGTTGTCGTTGTGACGGTTCCAGTAGAAATAGTAGCAGTAGTAGCCCCAGCCTTCGCCGTCTTCCTCATCGGAGGCGCGATAGACGGTCAGGCCGTTCTCCGGAGCGTGCTTGATGAAGTTCTCCTCGATCGTGGGCCACATCTTCTTCTCGGAATCTTCCTCCAGGAAATCGATGGTGCCGCGGGAATAACCGGTCGTCTTCACCGTATTGCAATATTCCTCATAGAAGGCCTCCTCATCGAAAGGCTCCTGTCCGGCCTCTGCCTCGGCTTCGGCCTTGGCTTCACGATACTTGTAGATATCATAGGCGATGTCCACGGTCAGCTCGACCGTACCGTTACCGTTATATTTGAACAGGTCTCCTTCATATTTCCAATTCCTGAGGGCCTTGTCTACGGCATTGTACAGCTCGCCGCCCTGACCGTCGGCGCCGGCCGCATAGACCAGG
>JAFLRW010000293.1:375-641 GCA_022511285.1 Duncaniella sp. | reverse complement strand
AGACGAAGCTATTACGCTTATCCTTGACACCGAGTATGACGGAACCAAACCTAAGGTTGACCCCGAAACTGGCAAAACTATTCACAATATTTATTATTATGAAGGTATAGCCGACACGCTCTTCCAAACCCCCAACTATCTCCGCGAAGAACAGTTCATCGGTAACGTTAACCACGAGACCCAAGGTATTCGTAAAATCCTCCGTAACAAGAACAAACAAGTTATGGAAGAGTATGAAACTCTCAAAAATCAGTGGAAGAATAAGG
>JAFLRW010000293.1:0-365 GCA_022511285.1 Duncaniella sp. | reverse complement strand
AACAATTCGACGAACTCGCTAAGAAGAACTCTTCTGACTCGCTCAAAACTCGTCCCGTTGTCGTGATTAAACCCGGTCCTAACACTACTTACGAAGGCCTTATTAACGCTCTCGACGAAATGCAAATCAACCAGATTTCGCGTTACTCTATCGAGTTGCCTAACCACACCGACACGCTTCTGCTACAACGATATCAGCAGCAATCCGGCAAAAATATTATTCGTCCCTCTGTTCGTAGGAACTGATTTATTAACCTTTTAACCGTTATGTAAAAATGGCAAAAGACGTTGATCTTTCATCAAAACAGTGGCTCGATATTGTTTTTGAAGGCAAAAACAAGGAGTTTGGCGCTTATGAAATGCGCG
>JAFLRW010000292.1 GCA_022511285.1 Duncaniella sp. | reverse complement strand
TTGGAGACCTCGCAGCAGCACCAGCAGCCGTTCGCGACCAGTTCCTTCGCGTCCTCCTCGCTAAGCTCGTTCTGGAACGCGCAAGGGAGGGCGATGTCCACCGGGATGCTCCAGGCCTTCTTGCCGGCCGTGAAGAACGCCTTGTCCGGGAAGCGGACCGCCATGTCCTCGACCTTGTTGCGGTTGGAGGCGCGCATGTCGAGCATGTAGTCGATCATCTCGGCCGTGATGCCGTCAGGAATGTGGCAGACGCCGTCGGGACCGGAGATGGCCACGACCTTCGCGCCGAGTTCCGTCGCCTTGGTGGCGGCGCCCCAGGCCACGTTGCCGAAGCCGGAAAGGGACACCTTCTTGCCCTTGATGTCCTTGCCCGCCTTCTCGAGCAGATGCTGGGTGAAATAGAGGGCGCCGAAGCCGGTGGCCTCCGGACGGAGGATGGAGCCGCCCCAGGTGCCGCCCTTGCCGGTCAGCACGCCGGTATTGTACTGGCGGGCCAGTTTCTTGTACATGCCGTACAGGTAGCCGATCTCGCGGCCGCCGACACCGACATCACCGGCAGGGATGTCCTGGTCAGGACCGATGCAGTTCCACAGTTCCAGCATGAAAGCCTGGCAGAAGCGCATGATCTCGTCATTGGATTTGC
>JAFLRW010000291.1:398-650 GCA_022511285.1 Duncaniella sp. | reverse complement strand
GTCTATTGGTACTGTACCTGCAATAGATGTCAATGCGTATCTAAAAGCAATTCACGAAGAGATTGACGAAGGCATCTAATTTGAAACTAACTGATAACATTTTTAGGAATGTGCTTAAACCAAGTTTTTGGGGCTATAATGCGGTTGACAGTTGAAATCCCATAGATATTTTCAATCTGTCAACATTAGAATTTGACAACGCAGAAATAATAATTTCTTGCAGAATAAGTCAGATGGGATTCTGCAAAATTG
>JAFLRW010000291.1:0-389 GCA_022511285.1 Duncaniella sp. | reverse complement strand
TTTCTTTGGCTACAACCGCTGGGATTGGCTACAAATTGGCTACAATTTTGAAATATAGAGAAAAGAAGAAGTCCTGTAAACTTTTGATTTACAGGACTTTCTTTCTGGCGCTTCAGGATGGGCTTGAACCAACGACCCCCTGATTAACAGTCAGGTGCTCTAACCAACTGAGCTACTGAAGCAGTAGTGCTTTCTGTTAAGCGAGTGCAAAGGTACGACGTTTTTTTGAAACCTCCAAATTTTTTGCAGACTTTTTTCGTCTTTTTATGAAAAATCCCGCAAATTTATGGAAACTTGCGGGATTTTCTATCTATTTTTTAAAAATCCATGTGGTCAAGAGCGTCACTGAAGTCTTTTCGCTCTGAAGCAGAAGACTCATCAACGGGCTT
>JAFLRW010000290.1 GCA_022511285.1 Duncaniella sp. | reverse complement strand
CTCAAAGGGATCCCGGGCCTCGTGATCCAGCGTGTTGATAAAGGTAAATATGGGGATGCCCCGCATGGCGCAGACCTTGAACAGCTTGCGGGTCTGGGGCTCGATGCCCTTGGCCGCGGCGATGTCCATGACGGAGCTGTCGGCGGCCATGAGGGTGCGGTAGGTATCCTCGGAGAAGTCCTGGTGGCCGGGGGTGTCCAGAATGTTGATGCAGAAGCCCTCATACTGGAACTGCATCACCGAGGAGGTCACCGAGATGCCACTCTGCTTCTCGATCTCCATCCAGTCGGAGGTGGCGGCCCGGGTGTTCTTCTTGCCCTTGACCACCCCGGCCTGGGCGATGGCCCCGCCGTAGAGCAGGAACTTTTCCGTCAGCGTGGTCTTGCCGGCGTCCGGGTGGGAGATGATGGCGAAGGTGCTCCGGCGCTTGATTTCCGCTTCGTAGTTCTGCAAGTGGGTCCACTCCCTCGCTTTGATTTCAGGTTTGGCAAGTCATTGTACCACAACTCGCCCCGGGCGGCAAGAAAAAATTCCGCCGGCAACCGCAGGTTGCCAAATAGTTGGTGGCCTTATCGCCGCTTGTCTGCTATGATTTGTTCAAGGAGGCGTTTCATATGACTTTAGGTGAGAGAATAAAAGCGTGCAGGCAGAACGCAAG
>JAFLRW010000029.1:10101-14524 GCA_022511285.1 Duncaniella sp. | reverse complement strand
TAGAATAAATAATAAAACACGATATGAAGTTTACTGTTCCAAGCAAAAAACTCCACACCTTTGCCTCCTCAGTCAGCAAGGTGATTAATGCTAAAAATGCGCTGACCATACTGAATTATTTTCTCTTTCAAATTAAAGACTCTACACTTACAATCACAGCGTGCGACGGTGAGAATACCCTCTGCGGACGCATTGCAATTATGGATGTAGAGGGAGAGGGAGAGTTTTGTATAGATGCCCGCAAGGTGGTGGAACTGCTCAGAGTGATGCCTGAGCAGGAACTCGTGTTTGACATTGATGAGGCTACTCTCTCTATTGAAATGACTCATCCGAACGGCTCCTACCGCTTTATGGGAATATCCGGGAATGAATATCCCCGATTAGGTCGCGCCGAAGGTGAAGAGAGTATCTCATTCACCACTAAGGGTTCGACAATACTAAGAGGTCTTGACTATACGGCTCTTGCCACCGGCACTGAGCAGATTCGTCCCGCAATGATGGGCGTTTACTGGGATATCAAGCCGGAGTCATTGACTTTTGTCGCCACAGATACCCGTAAGCTTGTTAAGTTTGAGGATCGCGGTTTTGCTCCCGGAGTCACCGGATCGTTTATTCTTCCGAATAAGTCGACTAATGTGTTCCGCTCGGTATTCGGCAAGGAGGAAGATGTCAAGGTGACGTTAGTGCCTATGCAGGGAGTCACCTTCGAGACAGATACTTTCACTTTTGAGAGTAGAGTAATCAAGGGAAAGTTCCCCGATTATGAGCGAGTGATACCACAAAACAATCCTTATATGCTCACCCTTGACCGCCAGCAGTTCATCACCGCGGTGCGTCGAGTGAGCCTTTTTGTGGATGAGGGCCATGGCTTAATCAAATTCCGCGTGTCGCCCGACTTGCTCACAGTCAAAGCCTCTGACAATCAGTATAACACCTCGGGCGAGGAAAAACTCTCAGCCATCTTCTCCGGGGATGATATGATTATCGGCTTCTCGTCGAGCTATCTGCTTGAGTTTGCCGGAGTGCTGTGGACCGACGATATCATCTTCAAGCTTGCCGACCGTTCGCGCCCCGCAGTGATAGTGCCTTCTGAAGACAAGGCTGACACTACACTGACGATGATTCTGATGCCAATGAACATCACAGAATTCTGAAATAATCCAATCTATGCCCCTGATATTAAAAAAACCGATAATATTCTTCGACCTTGAGACCACCGGGGTTGACATAACCCGCGACCGAATCGTAGAGATTTCGGTTATAAAGGTGACCCCCGACGGTAAGGAGGAGGAACGCACGCGGCGAGTGAATCCCGGAATGCCTATTCCGGCCGAGGCCTCGGCCGTTCACGGCATTACTGACGAGATGGTGGCTAATGAGCCGCAATTTCGAGAGATAGCGCGCAGCCTTGCCAATCTTATGACAGGATGTGATATCGCGGGGTTCAACTCCAACCGTTTTGATGTCCCGATGCTTGACCAGGAGTTTCAGCGCGCAGGTGTGAAGTTTGATTTCTCCAAAGTCAAGTTTGTGGATGTTCAAACCATCTTTCATAAGAAGGAGCAGCGCACACTCGCAGCCGCATATCGTTTCTATTGCGGCAAGGAGCTTGAAAATGCCCATTCGGCTAATGCCGACACTCGCGCCACATACGAGGTGCTTAAGGCTCAAGTGGAGAGGTATCCCGATCTTCCCCGGGATATCGAAGGGCTTAGCAAGTTTTCCTCGCAAAACAGAAACGTAGATTTTATGGGCCGCCTGATCTATAATGACAAAGACCAGGAGGTGATAAACTTTGGGAAATACAAAGGGCAGTTGGCAGAAGAGGTGCTCAAGAAAGATCCCAGCTACTACGACTGGATAATCAAAGGCGATTTCGCACAGAACACAAAGGATTGTTTTACCCGCATAAAACTGCGCCGTAGATGAACAGCCCCCTTGCCGGACGACATATAGTCTTGGGAATATGTGGCGGTATTGCCGCATATAAGAGTGTGACGTTGTTGCGGCTCTTCGTCAAGGCCGGTGCTGAGGTGCAGGTGGTAATCACTCCTGCCGGAAAAGAGTTTATCACTCCGGTCACACTGTCGGCATTGAGCCGGAAACCTGTGGTGAGCGAATTTTTTACGGCAAATACAGGCGAATGGCACTCTCACGTCGACCTCGGTCTTTGGGCCGATTGCATGGTCATAGCTCCGGCAACAGCCTCTACTCTCGGCAAGATGGCCCATGGGATTGCCGATAATATGCTCGTAACCACTTATCTATCGGCTAAGTCACCGGTGTTCATCGCTCCGGCTATGGACCTTGATATGATGGCACATCCCTCTACACAGTCTAATCTGGACCTTCTGAGAGGATTTGGCAATCATATCATAGAGCCGGAAAACGGATTTCTGGCGAGCGGGCTTGTTGGAAAGGGGCGAATGGAGGAGCCGGAGAATATTTTAAAGGTGGTTGAATCCTATTTTGCCAAACGTCAGACCCTCTCGGGCAAGAAGGTGTTGATAACGGCAGGCCCTACCTACGAACGCATTGATCCGGTGAGATTTATAGGAAATTTCTCATCCGGGAAGATGGGCTTTGCGCTTGCTGAAGAGTGTGCAACTCGCGGAGCTGATGTGACGGTTGTGTGCGGGCCGGTGAGCCTGTCGCTGCATCATCCTAATATTACGCGTATAGATGTTGAAAGTGCGTCGGAAATGCTCGAAGCCTGCCGCAGAGAGTTTGACGACACGGATATAGCCATAATGTGTGCAGCGGTGGCCGATTATGCCCCTGCAGAGAAGTCTGACTCCAAGATTAAACGCGAACAGTGCGAGCTGCCTGTGATTCGACTCGTAAAGAACCCTGATATCGCAGCCACTCTTGGCCGTGTCAAACGGGTGGGGCAGAGGGTGGTAGGATTTGCTCTCGAGACAGATAATGAGATAGAAAACGCACGTGAAAAACTTGTGCGCAAGAACCTTGATATGATAGTGCTCAACACCGCAAACGGTAAAGACACCGGTTTTGGCACTGATACAAACTCTGTCACAATTTTTAAGGCAGACGGAACGGCCCCGATTGTTACCGGCTTGAAGTCAAAGGCTGATATTGCCGCTGATATTGTAGATGTGCTGATATGAAAGTCAATCTAATTTGCCGGTTAGTCGTCTTCTCAGTCATTCTCCTTGTGGCACCTTCGCTTGCCGCACAGGAGCTTAACTGCAGGGTTGAGGTGAATACATCGCAGCTTGAGGGCACCAATAAGCAGGTGTTTGAAACACTGCAGAATGCCATCAACGAGTATGTCAATACCACCAAATGGACCAACGCCCAGTTTTCACCGACCGAAAAAATAGAGTGTACACTCTTCTTTAATATAACCAAGTATGAGGAGGGTGACGGACATTTCGAGGGCACGCTGCAGGTGCAAGCCATCCGCCCGGTGTATAATTCGTCATACACGACCACACTCCTGAACTTCCGCGACACAAATATTGATTTTACCTATACTGAAAATGAACCGTTGGTCTATAATGAGATGAATATGGAAAGTCAGCTAACGGCCATAATCAATTTTTATGTTTACCTCATTCTGGCGATTGACTTTGACTCATTTTCTCCTCATGGCGGCGACCCATATTTCGAGAAACTTCAAGCTATAGTGCATCAAGCACAGTCGTCGGGCGAAAGCGGATGGCGGCAGTTTGAAGATAATAAGAATCGAGCAGCGGTGTTGAGTTCTTTTACAGACGCATCCACACGCATTATACGGGATTTGTATTATAAGTATCATCTTCAGGGCCTTGACCAGATGTCGGTGGCTCCGGAGAAAGGGCGTAAGACTATAGATGAGTCGCTCGATGCACTTACGGAAATATATAAAGCTTCGCCGATGTCAGTCAGTCTGTCTATGTTTAGGGATGCCAAGCTTGATGAACTTGTAAACATATATTCCAAAGGAACTCCTGATGAACGCACTCATGCATCGAATCTATTATACTCGATATATCCAACTGATACTGACCGCATTGATAAAATAAAACGCGGTGAAGATTAACAAACAATATCATCAACAGTGCTCGAATCGCTCCACATATCCAACTACGCTCTAATCGACAGCATTGACATTGATTTTCATCCCGGATTTAATGTCATTACGGGTGAGACCGGTGCGGGTAAGTCGATAATCCTCGGGGCCCTTTCATTGCTTCTTGGAGGGAGAGCTGACTCAAAAGTGGTCACAGACCCTAATGCCAAGAGCGTCATCGAGGCCGTTTTTACTGTAGGCGACTATCTTGGGCTCAAGGAATACTGCGAAGAGGCTGATATTGAGTGGGATGAAGAGCGCTGTATTCTTCGTCGGGAGGTGTCGCCAACGGGGCGCTCTCGTGCGTTTGTTAATGATTCTCCTGTTCCGATAGCAAAATTACAGACC